>NC_010168.1:3000000-3155250 GCF_000018885.1 Renibacterium salmoninarum ATCC 33209
TGACGCTGAGTCCGGCGCGTTGGACGTACAAGGCGCGTTCACGCTGAGCCTGGACGAACTACGCGAAGCCCATGAAGCGACCCTGCCGAAGTACTTCGGTTAGGGTCTAGAGCCTACTCCGCTGCGAAACGCTGCACCACTTTTCGGCCTTAAACAGGTGGTTTAAGGCCGAAAAGTGGTGCAGCGTTTCGGGTTGGGATCAGTCACAACGGGCCGATCTGATCAGTCAAGACAAGGTAGTTTCCGGACAAGGCATCGTGGTTTTCAGGAAGGCTTCGATAACTCGGGCTCGGAAGGACTTCAGACGAACCTGGCAACCGAATATCCGTACCAGATGCCATGGGCAGGACGCAGCAAGACCGGCTGGCAGAACGTCACTAATCCAATTCACTCGGCGCCGTGGCGCACAGGCGGTCAGACATTCACTGGTTACTCCGACAACTACCCAGTTTTCGCTAGTAAGTAGCTGTTTCTGGGTATTCGATCCGCGGGCTAGGCCAGGACCCTTAGCATAAATTCGCTGAGCGTCCTGGCCAGCTCGCCGTCCGGGTCTAGCTCTGGGTCAAAGACCGTCAGACTCAGCCCTGAAATACTCGGCAGCAGAATAAGAAGGAGCGCTTCTACCTGCGACCAATCAATACCATCCGGATCCGGGCCGTCCACGGCAGGCATAATCCGCGGATCTAAGATGTCAATATCGAGCTGCAACCATATTCCTGCCAAGCCTTCCGGAAAAACAGCCAAAATTTTCGCTGCCACTGATGTGGGAGATTCCCTTATACCACCGCTCGTAAAGAGACCAGCAACATACGCGCGGACTTCGTCGATCTCGCCGTCATCCTCGCGGCATCCGGCGTGAACCACATCTGCAACGGCAAAATAGGGCCCCAGCCAATCCACGTCTGCTAGCGCAGGAAAATGTCTGCCGGTAACCACGGCAAGATCTTCGCCTGCAACTGACGCGCACTCGGCGGAATTCCACGGATTACGGAAATCGGTATGGCCGTCAAGGTGGATCAAGCCATAATGCCCACGTCGCTTCAGCGCCGTTCCAATACCCAATAAAATTGAGCAATCACCACCAAGAACCAGCGGCCAATAGCCGCCGTCGAGCACCATACTCACCCGCTGATCTAGTCTGTGGGCATGCGCCAACAGTTCTGCTTGATTACGGACTGTTCCTGTGCCAGCTTGCCAATCGTCGCGATATCTTCCCGAAAGCACGACGCCAGCTTCGACCGCGCCACGCGAAATCAACCCAGTTTGTAAGCCAGCTTCTCGCAATGCTTCCGGCGCTTTGGCAACTCCTGGAGTTGTACCCATCTCCGGCGGACGGAGGCCTAGGTTGCTTGGTGCCGAAATGATCGCGATCTGCCGAAATTTCATTAGATACCTCCTCTGAAATGCGTCAGCCGACAATAGCTTTTGCTGCCGCCAAATACTTTCGCGTCACTCGCGCCTGCATAAACCGACTTGCTGGCGCTGTCATCGCGAAAATTCCAGGCGAGGGTTTGCTGAACGCCAACACCGAAAACCAAACTGCGCCGTCGTCTGCCAACTGAGCAATAAAAGCCTCCTCGCCGCGAGCCGGATGACCGGGTAGAGTCCCATAACCAAAACCACCGACACTCGCGCCCTGCTCAGACCAAACAACCTCACACGGCACAGACAATCGCAGCGGTCCCAGGCCAAAACTGCAAACGACCTGCGCGCCCGGCACTGCGCGGGTAGCCGACCGTGGCCTTAGCCCCGCTTTTCGCTGAATCTGCCAATCTAGGATGCCATCAGTCAACCGGTTAAAAGCTTCGACTCCGTGGCCAATAAGGATTCGTTCAAAAACCCGTCGGGAACCTGCCGGCCAACCCGCGGCCGATTCAGGGCCATTCTCGAACAGCTGACGGCTCAGGCCAATCTGCGGATATGTCAGTTCACCCACGTTGCACTAATCCTGTCCAACCAAGCGCCTCACGTTGCTGCCTAGGCAGCGAAGCGACGACCAAATCATATGAATCCTCAATCAGATCCCGAATAGTTTCTGCCGCGAGTCCTGCGGAACAGTCCACGGAATTCCAGTGCTTTTTGTTCATGTGATAACCCGGGGTAATTTCCGGGTGCGCTGCACGCAATTGCTCAGCTAAAGCAGGGTCACATTTCAGATTGACCGTGAGCGGATTCTTGTCGCCCCAAAATAGTGCGAAGACCTTTGGTCCAGAGGCACCAACCTTCATCACGACGGTCTCCGGGCCAAAGGGATAAACCTCAAAGGCGCCAGGAAAACTAAGGCAGATTGCCCGTCATGTTTCGATTTCCATCAAGGAACCTTCAAATAGTCTTCAAGTAAAACAACCTCTAGGCCAGCTGCATTTTTCGCTTCGATGAAGGCCTGAAGATCCTTGGCAAACTCTGGTCGGAAATGCATAAGGACTATTTCTCCCGGGCGTAAGGCCGTGCCGGTCTGGTAATCGACTCTGCCTGCATTGGCCTTGGCTTCCCAATCGATAATGGCTTTCATGCCACAGTCTGCTGCGGCCTTACGAGTCACGCTGCTGTAGGGCCCACCCGGCGGACGGAAGAATACTGGCCTACGTCCGTACGTTTGCTCTTCAAAGTCTGCCATCTGACAGATTTCGTCCTTTTGCTGCTGGTAGCTCATCTTGACCAGGTTAAGGGGGTGCGAAATTGAGTGATTCTCGATCTTATGCCCGGCCGCCAGGAACGGTTTGAAGTAGTCAGGCTTATCTGAAATGAACAATTTTGCCAGGAAAAGCGAAGCTTTGATCTTGTTTTCCTGAAGCAGCGCCAGATTCTCTGGGAGTTTGCTCGCTCCGTCATCGATGGTCAAAAAGACAACTTTTTGCGCGGTAGGAATTTTAGTAATCACCGGCACCATACCATCTTGAATTGGCGGCAATACGTAATCTGGGCTGAGTGCTGGAACACTCGGTGCGACGGTTTTGATCGGGGTGTTCGACGGCGTGGACGCGGGCGGAGAAACCGTCGATTCGGTGCTAGCCGCAGCAGGTTGCGGTGGCTCCAAAATAGCTCTGGCCGCCCAAAAGCTGCCTATGGCAAGCACGACGACGAGCACGAGCGAAGCAGCGACCCAGAGCCATCTGAGCTTCAAGTGTGACAGTGTGAGGTGACGTGGCACCAGCGGACCTCAAAACGAGTGGTGTGAACTGTAGATTCCCCCTACTTCAGCAGAGTAGCAGTCGGCTACGACAGTTCATGCGATTCCCAGCCGTGGCGCTTCAATCGCTGGGCAAGTGTCCATAACTACGTCAAGCCCCGCCGCGGAAGCGCGGGCTGCAGCGGCTTCGTCGATCACGCCCAGTTGGAGCCAAACTGCTTTAGCCCCGATCTCGATGGCTTGGTCTACAACTTGACCGACGCGTTGCGAGTTCACAAAGCAGTCAACCACATCCACTTTTGCAGGAATATCGGCGAGCGTCCGGTAACCCTTCGCTCCGTGCACCTCGTCGCCGTGCGGATTGACAGGGATAATTTCCATCGCCAAGTCGCGCTGCAAAAATCTGGCTACCGAAAATGCTGGGCGAAGCGTATTCATCGACAATCCGACAACTGCCCAGCGCCCTTTTTCGCTCAACAAGCGACGGACTATTTCCTGATCGTTTTGGTGGTTCATCTGCCCAGCATACGCCGGAATTCACCCCTGACTCTTCCTCCCCAAAGCGATCTCAGAAGCGATTCTCCACATGCTTATCGAACCGCCGGATTTGGCGGTTTAGTGCCGTGACCTGTTGGCAAAGTGAAGGCATTAATTCATTTCTCGACGTCTTCGAAAGGCAACATATGAAGAGCAAAATCGGAGTAGCCCTTGTGGCCATATGGGCATTGGTCGGGCTATCCGGTCTGGGTATCTCCCCTGCCCAAGCCCTGACGCCTTCTTGGAGTTTTGGGGCAGGCCTTGGAAATAGGCAAATATTTGTCGGCCAACAGAAGAACTCGGATGGCCTGATTACCTATTGCACCGACTATGAATTGCTGGCGCCAAACTACGCCGGTAATTATCGGCCCGCGCAGGCCGGCGGTTTTATCCGCAACGATGGTTCCGCGCTCTCCGCCGCAGAGAACGGCGCCTTGTCCTATCTGCTCTATCGGTGGGGCGCCTCCCCGGAGAATGAAACCGCCGCGGCCGTGCAGTTATCCATCTGGGCACTGAGCTCCTCCGGCCGCGCTTGGGGTAGCCCAGGAATGGCTGAGATCCTCAACAAAGCGAAGCTGCCCGATTCGGTGGTTTCTCTAGGCAAGTCACTTACTGAGATGTCTTTAAAATACGCCGGACCATATCGAATTTCGGTTGATGTTGGTGGAAAGGTTGCCGCAACGATTGGGGTTTTGAGTGGCCAAAATACCTTAGTGCCAGGCCTAGCAGTTGCCGCTTCAGTGAGTGGTGACCTCAAACTGTCTGACCCAGATTCCACCGGCAAGACATCCTGGGTAAGTGAAGAACAGCCTCGAAGCTTCGGCATTCAGCGAACTGGTTTAGGCCAAGGTAGTCTCACCGCCGTTATTGACAAGGCACCCTGAATCGCCCCGGTGTGTCCGGAGGGTTTCTCAGACGATGAGCCTGTCGGCGGCTGCCGTGCTCTGGTAGTGATTGTAGTAGTGGTTTTCTAGCTCTACTGGTGGGATGTCTCCGCAGTACTGGTAGAGCCTTCGGTGGTTGTACCAATCGGCCCATTCAGCGGTGCCGATTTCGACTTCTTCTATAGTCCGCCAGGGCTTGCCGGGTTTGATCAGCTCGGTCTTATAAAGCCCGTTGATGGTTTCCGCCAAGACGTTGTCGTAACTATCACCCACAGAACCGATCGAGGGGCGGATACCGGCCTGGGCCAGGCGTTCGGTGAAGGCCAAGGAGGCGTATTGAGCCCCGGCATCGTGATGATGAATCACCCCGGAAATCTCAGCCCCGGCCCGTTCACGACTCCAGATTGCCTGATTAACTGCGTTGAGCACTAGCACGGTGTTCATAGAAGCACTCGCTGACCAGCCCAGGATCCTCCGAGAGTAAGCATCGATCACGAAGGCAACATAGACCCACCCGGACCAGGTCGAAACATAGGTGAAATCATCTACCCATAGCCGATCCGGTGCCGTTGGTGTGAAATCACGGCGGACCAAGTCCTTCGCTCGGGCCGCCTTCGAGTCTTTGATCGTGGTGCGTTTGACCTTGCCACGGACCGCACCCTGTATGCCAAGTAACCCCATGAGCCGTTCTACCGTGCACCTGGCCACCGGCACACCTTCACGGTTCATCGCCAACCAGACTTTCCTGGTGCCGTAAACCCCGTAATTAGCGGCATACACCTTCTGGATCACGGGCTTGAGCACCTCATCACGTTGTTCTCGGTGAGATCGTGTTTTATCCACCCATTCGTAGTACGTGGACGGGGTGGTCTTCACCCCGTCCCAGTAAGCACCTGGCAGATCGACTCGACACCCCACCGCAATCCATTATTCTCGCGGTGACCGGCATGGTCCTTGATGTATTTCACGATCAGTGTTGTGGCGGTCGAGTTCGACCGCGACAAAAGCTGAAGCACTCCGAAGGATCGCGTTCGCCCGTTTCAGCTCAGCGTTCTCACGCCGTAACCGTTTCAGCTCGGCCGATTCCGTGCTCGTTGTTCCAGTTCTAGTACCAACATCGATCTCGGCTTGCCGGACCCATTTACGCACCGTTTCCGGCACACCCACACCCAAAAGCTGGGCAACTTTTTGCATCGCCGCCCACTCCGAAGATGCACCCTCCATCTCCGCCACCATGCGCACCGTATGATCCTTCAACTCCTGCGGATACCGTGTCGTAGTTTTCCCTGCCATGTCCTGATCCTCTCAAACAAGAAAGTCTCCGGACACACCGGGGCGATTCACTGGGCCGAACGAATTGAAGCCTCTAGTGTGCGCCCTGTGTCAGCCAAAGACTACGTCAAACCATGGCAGTCGCGGTTTGGTGTAGCTGCAGAAACAACGCTTAGACCGTGGCAACCCAGAATCGACACAGAGCTTTCAGCCCATAAAATCGCGCCCGGCGCTTCCGTCGCAGATCGCATCTCTGTTACCGGCATGCCGGGCCTGGGCGGCTCGAAACTAGGCTCCGACTCCACCGACAATGTGGACCTGGTGATGTACGGTCCGCTGCCGGGCATTCCGCAGAAAGCCGCTGAGATTCCACCGAATAGTCCGGTATTCCAACAAACTAGCGCAGCCTTAACCGGCAGCGCAGAAACTCGAATTACCAGCGTCGATTTCAAACCTTTTCAACAGGCAGGTTGTTACACCGTGGTGGCAACGATCAAAGCTTCCACTTTGGCGCTCGAGGCGCGGAGCGCATTTGGCGAACAAAGCGAAACCGTCTGCGTCGAAGCAAGTACGCCGCCCAGCCCGGCAGTTTCAGCTGCTACAACCGCTGCAGTTGGAACCGAACTAGCGCTAACTGGCCCGCAAAATCAACAGAACATCCTGGCGTGGGCAGCAGCATTACTGGGAATAGGAACAGCTTGCGGAATCTTAAACTTGGCGACGCCAGCGTACTCACCGGTCGCAGCGCAGCTAAATCTCTCCGCCCGGAGATCAGCGAGCTTTCAACCCGTGCAAAATTAGGCTAATCACGGCTTCAAGTTCATCGCTGATCTCCGGACGGGACCATCGATCGGCAAAAGTCGGCGAATGAAAAGCAATCGTGGCATAGAAAATCGCCTGCGCGGCGCTCTTGGCATCCAGTTCGACAAATCCACCGTCACGGATCCCGGCTAAAACCAAGGCTTCCAGCTGAGCTATCAAATCGGCCAGGTGTTCTTCCACCACAGCTGCATTCTGCTCCTGAACCAGAGCTGAATAATTGTGAAAGAGTTCCGGGTCATCCAAGGCTTTACGTTTCTTCGCCGCTGCTAGCGTCCGGATCCATTGCGCTAATCGATCCGCTGCTGGTCCATCCGCATCAATCAGCTCAGCCAATCCTGCGTGGGCCCGTTCAAGCCAGCGTTCGGTCACCGCTTCACGTAAAGCAAGCTTCGAAGGGAAATGACGATAGACACTGCCATGACTCACGCCCAAAGCACGAGCAACATCGACGACGGTCGCCTTACTAGGGCCGTACTTACGCAGGACATCTTCTGTCGCCAGCAAAATTGCCTCTTTTGTCAGCGGCCCATCGTCGGTCATTGCCTAATCGTGCTCCCTCAAATATTTAGCGTTCGCTGTCCAACATTGCCATCTGCGATTCGTCATACCGGCTTCCGGCTGCTGCATCTGCAGGGATCGCAGCCTCAATGGTCACAATATCCTCGGCGCTCAATACCAGCTCCTTCTCGCCAAGCGATTCGTTCAATCGTTCCCTGGTACGCGCGCCCACCAAAGGAACAATATCGGCACCTTGAGCCGCCACCCAGGCAATGGCGATTTGGGCGACCGAAACTCCACGGGCCACCGCAACTCCACGAAGCGCCTCAACTAGCCGGAGATTATGGTCGAGATTATCGCCTTGAAAGCGGGGCGAGTAAGCTCGGAAATCCGTCTCATCGGCCGTACGATCCGCACGCCAGTGCCCTGAAAGTAGGCCTCGAGAAAGGACTCCATACGCGGTGACCCCAATGCCTAATTCTCTCAATACCGGCAAAATTTTAGCTTCGATGCTGCGTGAAATTAGTGAATACTCAATCTGCAAATCAGCAATCGGATGCACTGCTGCGGCTCGACGAATCGTGTCTACGCCTACCTCAGATAAGCCAATGTGTCGAACAAATCCTGCTTCGACTAACTCGGCCATGGCCCCAATCGTGTCTTCGATCGGCACGTTTGGATCGAGTCGGGCGGGTCGGTAAATATACATAATCTGTACCGAGACGCTGCAAGCTATGCGCCAGGAAGTTCTTGAGCGCGGCTGGACTAGTGTCCATTCCAGCCCAACCACCAGCAGGGTCGCGTAGCACGCCAAATTTGACGCTGATTTGCAGCTTCTCGCGCGGCAGCTCACGCAGCGCCTCACCGATAAGCATCTCGTTATGCCCAGAACCGTAAAAATCTCCAGTATCTAGGAGCGATATGCCGGCGTCGACCGCGGCATGAATCGTAGCAAGGGATTCAGCTCGGTCTGACGGGCCGTACATGCCGGACATACTCATACAGCCGAGACCGATCGGTGAAACTGTAGGTCCGGTGTTGCCAAGTTGACGTAATTCCATGAATTGACTCCTGAGCGAAGCGGAAAGGGTACGTCAACAAGACTAACCATTGGACTGACAGGAATCAATATCTGTCAGTCCAATGGTTGACGCCTATTTTTTAGTGAGCTGGAACGATCTCCCGCACTGACTTAATCCTTCGATTCTTCAGCACCGGCAAAAACTCGCGCACTTCTTCGATGCGTTTCACGGTGACTTCAGCTGTAGCAAGGCTTTCCGGCTCTTCGTCAAGGAACGCAGCGGGCACACCCATCGGATCGAGAATCACCGAATGACCAATGCAATGTGGGCTCATCGAGCCTGCCGCAGCCACCCAACAAGTGTTTTCAATCGCCCGGGCTTTCAACAGAGTCTCCCAGTGATCTACCTTGTGTTCGCCTTTAAACCAGGCAGCCGGAACGCAGATAAGGTCAACATCTTGCTCCGCAAGCGCACGGGCCAGTTCCGGGAACCGCAAGTCGTAGCAGGTCATCATGCCCACGTTGAGCTCGCCGACCCGCACAACTGTCAGCCCGCTATTGCCAGGCATGATGCGTTTGGACTCCTGATAGGAAAACGCGTCATAAAGGTGCAATTTCCGGTACGTTCCAAGAATCGCACCATCAGACCCAACCGCAACCAAGGTGTTGAAAGGTCGTTCCTCGCCACTGGACTCGTAGCCGCCAGCGATAATTGCAATCTTGTGCTCCGCCGCGATAAGTGTCAGCTGTTGCACGAAGACACTCCAGCCAGCATCTACCGCGCTACGAAAATCACCCGCCACTTTGCCAAGAGTAAACATCGCTTCTTCCGGGAAAAGGATGAGTTCGCTACCATCTTGAGCTGCCTCAGCTGCCAGACGGCGCATCGCTTCGATGTTGCCGTCAACATCCCCTACCGGACTAAACTGACCGACGCTGACCTTCATCTGATGACCTCTTCCCCTATAGGTTGCGCTCAGGTGAGCTTTCCTGAGGCCAGAATAACCAATAAAACTGGCAAGCCGCTTGTTGATTACCCGTCGATCAAGTCGTGCACGACGATTGTTTGATCTCGATCCGGACCAACACCAATGGCTGAGAATCTAGTCCCAGACATCTTTTCCAACTCCAGCACGTAATTTCGCGCATTCTCCGGCAGATCATCCAGCGTTTTAGCCCCGCTGATGTCTTCAGTCCAACCATCTAAGTATTCAAAAATTGGCTTCGCGTGGTGGAACTCAGTCTGAGTCATCGGCATTTCTTCGTGCCGTACGCCGTCGACGTCGTACGCGACACAAACCGGAATTTTTTCAATGCCAGTCAGCACGTCCAGCTTGGTGACAAAGTAGTCCGTGAACCCGTTGATTCGCGCGGCGTGCCGAGCCAAAACGGCGTCATACCAACCACAGCGACGTGGCCGCCCAGTGTTGACGCCAAACTCGCCGCCAGTCTTTTGCAGGTACTCGCCCATCTCATCGAAGAGCTCAGTAGGAAACGGACCGGCGCCAACTCTCGTCGTGTAAGCCTTGATGATGCCGACCACACGCGTAATCCGAGTCGGACCAATGCCTGATCCCACCGAAGAGCCGCCCGCGGTCGGATTCGATGACGTGACAAAGGGGTAAGTGCCATGGTCAACGTCAAGATAGGTCGCTTGGCCACCCTCCATCAACACAACTTTGCCGTCGTCGAGCGCGTTGTTGAGTTCAATCGTGGAGTCAATCACCAACGGCTGCAAGCGCTCAGCAAAGCCCAGGAAGTACGCAACGATCTCTTCAACGTCAATGGCTCGGCGGTTGTATACCTTGACCAATAGCTCATTCTTCTGAGCTAGCGAGCCTTCAACCTTTTGCCGCAGGATTGATTCATCAAAAACGTCCTGCACACGAATGCCAAGGCGGGCGACTTTGTCCATATAGGCTGGGCCGATTCCACGACCGGTGGTGCCAATGGCACGCTTACCCAAGAAGCGCTCGGTTACCTTATCTAGCACTTGGTGATACGGCGCAACGAGGTGCGCATTAGCGGAGACTCGAAGCTTCGAAGTATCCGCGCCACGAGCCTTAAGCGCGTCGATCTCATCGAAGAGCGCTTCCAAATTCACCACGCAACCATTTCCAATAATCGGAATGGCATTCGGGCTCAAAATACCGGCGGGAAGGAGCTTGAGCTCGTACTTCTCACCATTGACAACGACGGTGTGGCCGGCATTGTTTCCGCCGTTGGGTTTGACGACGTAGTCCACGCGCCCACCCAGTAGATCTGTTGCCTTGCCTTTGCCTTCATCGCCCCATTGGGCTCCGACGATCACGATAGCTGGCATGGGTATCTCCCCCATTCATTGCGTGCACCTTCGGCATCGGCCAACTGGCAGCCGATGAATCCTGCAATGCCCGCACACGAAAATGCCCCTGCGCTCTTTGACTGTCCGTCCAAACTGTTCAGCTTGGACGAGCTGTCCGTAAGAGGTTCGGGGCTCTTACTCACCAAGTTTAGCCGAAACTGTGCTGCGGAGTTGGCAGCTAAGTGCGGATTGGCACTTATTCCTTGGTAATCCCGGTGAAATCCTGCTGACGGCTAGCGCTCAGCTAACTCTCGGCGGATTAACATCACGGCTAAATAACCTCTGAACCGCGGTCACCTCCAACGGCAACCTCAGGCTCACAAAGGAACTCATCATGCGATTTAGCGCAATCAGCTCAGTTCTGCTCAGTGTTTCAGCACTTGCTCTAGCAGCTGCCACCCCGGTATCTGCTTCGCCCGTGCAATCCACGCCGACGGCGTTTGCCCCCACCCAGGTTTCCGAGACGAAATCTTCGGCTGGATTTGGCTCCACCAGCACAGTTTGGGGCGGCTACACCGTGAGCAACGGCACGACCAGAGCTGTCACTGGGTCACTGAGCGGCAGCGATTTCTCCATCAACTACAAACACGGCTGACTTCAGCGATTAAGTTCGATGCCGAGAGCCCCAGGCTGGCAAGGGTCAGGTACTCTCGGCATCGGTTCATTGGCAGGTCTGAACCTCGCAGCACCGACGGCCAAACCACCGACTTCTGGATTGAGCGGCTAACATTTTGCACAGGAACGAATGATGGGGGGACGGTATGTCGAATGCAACACACAGCCTTAGTGGCAATCTTTCTCGGGTACTGCCGCGCCTGATGCGCCGCGACCCGCACGAGTCACACCGAACAGCCACCCTGTGCGTGCCAGTGGCAATATTTTTTTCTTTGTTTGGCTACTCATCGTTCGTCCGCAATGCACCGCGCTGACCAACGTCGCGATGCCTGCCGCCGTGCTCATCGTGCTGAGCGTTTTTGCACCCTACTCATTGCAAATTACTGCCGCGGTGCTCGTTGTGCTCGTCGCCTTGCTGACCGTGCATACCGCGCCAAGGCGGACGATGCATCTTGCCTGATTTCTTCCCACTGAGTCAGCGAGCTCAGTGGGAAGAAATGACTATGTCCCACCGAGTTCGCTGACTCAGTGGGACATAGTTTTGATTCTCAGAACTGAACCTAGCCTTCGAGGGCGGCAATCGCCTTCGGATCGGAATCATTCAAGAACACGGTAATCCGTTCGGCTTCCTCAGCTTCGCCAATCGCCCGAGCATCACGGCCCAAAGCGTACAACGCGCGCAGGAATCCCCGGTTCGGCTCGTGCGACCACGGCACCGGCCCGACGCCGCGCCAACCGTTGCGGCGCAAGGCGTCCAGACCGCGATGGTAACCGGTCCGAGCATAGGCGTAGGACTCGATAGTGTTGCCTTCGGAAAACGCCTCGTCTGCCAGAATTGCCCACGGCAAGGACGACGCCGGGAAGGCCGCAGCCAAATCGACGGCCTCGTCCCCAGCGGCAAAGCGGGCTAGAAGATCAGTCTCTTCCGGAAGCAAAGTCGCATCCGGCCCGAGCAGATTTGTGCGGAATTCGTCCGACATGATCAGAACGTCTTACCGGCAGAGCCGAGCTCCTGCGCGGCTAGCACCACGCGAGCTGCTAAACCAGCTTCAGCCGAAGCACCCCAGACGCGCGGATCGTAGAGCTTCTTATTGCCAACTTCGCCGTCGATCTTCAGCACGCCGTCGTAGTTCCTCAACATGTGAGCAACCACCGGGCGCGTGTAGGCGTACTGGGCATCAGTATCGATGTTCATCTTGATTACGCCATAGGACACCGCATCGGCGATTTCCTGCGGCGTGGACCCGGACCCACCGTGGAAGACCAAGTCAAACGGATTGGCTTTGCCGAGTTTTGCGCCAACCTGTTCCTGGATGTCCTTGAGGATCTCCGGCCGGAGCTTCACATTGCCCGGCTTGTAGACGCCGTGCACATTGCCGAAGGTTAGCGCGGTGATGTAGCGACCGTTCTCGCCTGATCCCAAGGCTTCAACGGTGGCCAAACCGTCAGCCACTGTGGAGTAAAGCTTGTCGTTGATTTCATTGTCAACGCCGTCTTCCTCGCCACCGACTGCGCCAATTTCAACTTCCAGAATCATCTTGGCTGCCGAGGTGCGGGCCAAAAGTTCGCGGCCAATACGTAAGTTTTCTTCAAGCGTCTCCGCGGAACCGTCCCACATATGCGAGTTGAAAATCGGATCCTTGCCGACTTTCACCGCGGCTTCAGACTCGGCAAGCAAGGGCAAGACAAAGCCATCAAGCTTGTCTTTGGGGCAGTGATCGGTGTGCAGCGCAATGTTCACCGGGTACTTTTTAGCCACTTCACGGGCAAAAGCTGCGAAGGCAAGTGAGCCCGTCACCATGTCCTTCACTGAGGCTCCGGACCAGTAAGCTGCACCACCAGTGGATACCTGGACGATGCCGTCGGACCCAGCCTCAGCAAAGCCCTGCAAAGCCGCGTTAAGCGTTTGCGAGGAGGTGACATTTACCGCCGGGTAGGCGAATCCGCCAGCTTTGGCGCGGTCGATCATTTCTGCGTACTGATCAGGCGTAGCGATGGGCATACAGGCTCCTTGGCGTCTCTTCCGGTTGCAGGCGCCGCGCCGGGCGGCCGCCGCTCTCGCCACCATCCTAATGCGGACAACAGAGAGGGAGCCAGCGGCTCGCAATGAACCGCTGGCTCCCCCGTCATAGTTCAGCTAACAACTAGCCGGTTAGTAGGAAACTAAACCTAAGAACAAGGCCAACTTGAAGTTGACACTGCCCAAGCCAGTGACGTCGTCATAACCCTTGGTGGTTTTGAGCGAGGTGTCCTGATCCAGGGTGTTCAGGTACTTATTTCCGGAGATCGCGCTGGTGTAAGCCAGTGCGACCGGCGCCTTGGGCGGCTGCACATCGGTGAATACCGATGGCACGAGCTTGCTCAGCTTGTACAACGCCGGGTTAGCGAAGCCAGTCACCGTATGGTTGATTTGCTGCGCGACGGCGGCCTGGCCCGCAGCCAGCGGAGTGGCCAATGAGGTACCACCAATCGATTCGGTCAGATAGTCACCGGTCTGGAGCGTGTCACCATCTATGATCGGGCTCAAGCCGATGAAGAATCCGGTGTAAGGATCAGCTAGTGAGGCGAGACTCGGTGGCCGTTGGCTAACGAGTCCGGCACAATGCCCTTCTGATAAACCGGCTGATCGAAGACCGCGCTCACACCGCCACCGGCGCCGCCGCCTTGAACCGGTCCTGGTTGCGGACCAGCATAGGCTTTGCTTCCGTCAGGATTAGTGATCACCTTGTTCAACCGGTTACCCCAGCCGGTCTCGAACAAGTACCGGTTGTTCTTATCTACCTCGAGTGAAGTGCCGCCAACCGAGGTGACCCACGGTGAGCTGGCCGGGAAATCGGGCGAAGCGTAACCAAGCTTGGCAGCCTGATCCCCATTGTCTCCGCTAGAGAAGTAGAGGCCAATTCCTTCACCAGCTGCTTGCAAGTGAATATTCAGCGTGCCTTCGATTACGTCCTGAGGTAGCGCTTCGCCAACATTTCCGTAGCTATTCGACACGATGTTTGCGAGCTTGCCGTCAAGGATCTTGGACATTGCTACATCGAGGCCACCACCGCAGTTGAAACCACCGACATACAGAATGTTCGCCTCAGGAGCTGTCGTGTGAACCGAGTCGACGTCGAACGATTGCTCGCCTTGCCATCCGCTGGGGAACTGGCAGGCCGCCTCATCGCTGAACTCGGCCGGCTTGGCCCCGATATCGCGGTAGCTCTTATTGTCCATCGCAGGTAGACCGTTGTCTTTGGAGTACTGGTTGATGTCTGCGAGCATGGTCGGCGAAGCGTAGGCTGAATCGCCCCGGTGTGTCCGGAGGGTTTCTCAGACGATGAGCCTGTCGGCGGCTGCCGTGCTCTGGTAGTGATTGTAGTAGTGGTTTTCTAGCTCTACTGGTGGGATGTCTCCGCAGTACTGGTAGAGCCTTCGGTGGTTGTACCAATCGGCCCATTCAGCGGTGCCGATTTCGACTTCTTCTAGAGTCCGCCAGGGCTTGCCGGGTTTGATCAGCTCGGTCTTATAAAGCCCGTTGATGGTTTCCGCCAAGACGTTGTCGTAACTATCACCCACAGAACCGATCGAGGGGCGGATACCGGCCTGGGCCAGGCGTTCGGTGAAGGCCAAGGAGGCGTATTGAGCCCCGGCATCGTGATGATGAATCACCCCGGAAATCTCAGCCCCGGCCCGTTCACGACTCCAGATTGCCTGATTAACTGCGTTGAGCACTAGCACGGTGTTCATAGAAGCACTCGCTGACCAGCCCAGGATCCTCCGAGAGTAAGCATCGATCACGAAGGCAACATAGACCCACCCGGACCAGGTCGAAACATAGGTGAAATCAGCTACCCATAGCCGATCCGGTGCCGTTGGTGTGAAATCACGGCGGACCAAGTCTTTCGCTCGGGCTGCCTTCGAGTCTTTGATCGTGGTGCGTTTGACCTTGCCACGGACCGCACCCTGTATGCCAAGTAACCCCATGAGCCGTTCTACCGTGCACCTGGCCACCGGCACACCTTCACGGTTCATCGCCAACCAGACTTTCCTGGTGCCGTAAACCCCGTAATTAGCGGCATACACCTTCTGGATCACGGGCTTGAGCACCTCATCACGTTGTTCTCGGTGAGATCGTGTTTTATCCACCCATTCGTAGTACGTGGACGGGGTGGTCTTCACCCCGTCCCAGTAAGCACCTGGCAGATCGACTCGACACCCCACCGCAATCCATTATTCTCGCGGTGACCGGCATGGTCCTTGATGTATTTCACGATCAGTGTTGTGGCGGTCGAGTTCGACCGCGAAAAAAGCTGAAGCACTCCGAAGGATCGCGTTCGCCCGTTTCAGCTCAGCGTTCTCACGCCGTAACCGTTTCAGCTCGGCCGATTCCGTGCTCGTTGTTCCAGTTCTAGTACCAACATCGATCTCGGCTTGCCGGACCCATTTACGCACCGTTTCCGGCACACCCACACCCAAAAGCTGGGCAACTTTTTGCATCGCCGCCCACTCCGAAGACGCACCCTCCATCTCCGCCACCATGCGCACCGTACGATCCTTCAACTCCTGCGGATACCGTGTCGTAGTTTTCCCTGCCATGTCCTGATCCTCTCAAACAAGAAAGTCTCCGGACACACCGGGGCGATTCATCCGTTCAACAGACCGGCCCGTTCGCGCATTCCCACCAAGCCCATGCCGCCAGCATGTTGCGTGGGACTTGGCGTGGTAGCGGGTTCGTTATGCACGCTCAATAGAATCGACTCAGGACTAAACGTCAAGATAAGCCGCACGGCGGCGTCCGGCGCGTATTTCTGAGCATTTGTTAGTGCCTCTTGCGCCGCTCGGATGAGCGTCTGCACGGTCTCTACCGGGACAGGCCATTGCTGCCCCGAGACCCTGAACTCCGCTCGCGCACTCGTTGCCATTGCAGCTAAGGAATCGGCAAGCGGTAGGGTATCTTCGCGCAGCGCCTGGACTGCGCGGCGCGTCTCGGCCATCCCGCCAACGGCCAGCGAGCGCGCCTTGAGCACGGCCTGATTCGCTTCGCTTTTCACGTCCGCGCTGATGCAAGGCATCTGCCATATCCAGCTGCAAAGCAATTCCCGAAAGTGAATGGCCGACGACGTCGTGAATGTCCCGGGCGATTCTGGCCCGTTCGGTCAAGGCTGCCTCGCGCGCCTCGGCATCGGCAGCACGCCGTGATTCGTTGAATGCGAGCCTCGCTTGATAAAAGGCTTCCCGCCCATTGCGTTCTGCGAGTCCGGCATAAACCGGCAGACCAACAGCAAGGGCCGTCCAGGTCATCGGAATTCCAGACTGGCCAGCCGGGCCAACCATGATTGACGCACCCACGCAGATCAGGGTGTTCAACAATGCCAAGATAATTGCTGCTCGACGAGAAGCGAGCCGCTCACCGACTATTCCTGAAACCAGGAAAGCATAGACGATCGCTAAGAGGTGCGTGCTGAGCGCAAATAGGACGCCCGCTAGCACTACCAGCAACGTAAGCAGCGCCACCTGAGACCATTGCGGTAGTCGGGTCCAAGGAAACATGGTCGCGGCGAATATCAGTACCACCGGCCAAAACCCGATCCAGAACCGTGGATCGGCGGTGCCACTTCCTGTCCATTGCTGGGCCAAACTACCGCCGGTGAGCACCAGTAAGCTGAATGGCCGAATCAAGCGGTCGCGAAACGTGTGCGACCAGGGTGTGCGCAGCTCAGAGGTGGTGCTCAACGCGATCCTTCCTGCTCAGCTGTTGCCTGGGCCACGGTCGAATCCGCTAACGGTTCCCTTACCTGACCGGGATTTTGATTGCTGTTGCAATTGGTCAATCAGGGGCGAAGTGGAGTACGCCTGGCCGTCCTGGCCCTTCTGCCACATGATACGGCTATCCGTGCTAATCGCTTTGAGCATCACGACCAGGCCTTCAGCAAGCAAACCAGTACCGAGCGAGAGCATGGTGCTGTTTGCCGCGAGCTGTGCGGCTTGAGCGTCGATGCTGTGCCAAAGAATTGAACTGCCAAATTTCACAAGCAAACTCACTGCCCACACCCCGATCGTGAACCAGGTGTAGTGCAGGAAGGCAACACCGTCGCGATCCTTGACCCGGATGGTCAAGCCACGAAATATGCCAATAGCAATTCCAAGCGTCACGGTAATGACTAAGAACAGAATCGAGTCTGCCGATTGCGGCGAATCATTCAAGCTGAAGAGGCCAATAATGCTCAGAATTACCGGCAGTAGAAGCATTCGCTTCGCTTCTACCGGCTCGCCGAGGAAACGACGAATCATCACGTAGGCCACCACTCCAATGACGATGACGATGCCCACCGGACCGCTCAAAAATGACTGCATGTCTTCCTCCAAAACCTAGAAATGAACTCACTTCTAGGCTATGGACGCGTTGTGCCTGGGTCTTGAGGTAATTGGCATATTTTCGGGTGGAGAAATCCTCTACACCCTCGTCCAACCGCTGTGCCGACGACGCAGCTATTCGCCGTAACCTGGACGCTCCTGCCCGGCTAATGCAGCGTTTTCATGGGGAGAGACGTCTCTGCCCATGAATCGGCACTATTGTACGGGCAGGCACGTCCAGCCGACGACGGCCAGTATCCACCCGCTAAACCGGCTGGCTGAAAACGTGGCGGCGGATCCACGCGTGCATCGCGATTGCCGCCGCGGCGGATGCATTGATTGATCTAGTCGAGCCAAACTGTGCAATCGACAAGGTCGCTTCAGCTTTTTCATGGACCGCGTCCGTCAAGCCCGGGCCTTCTTGGCCGAAAACCAAGACACATTTTCGCGGCAAATCGTAGGTTTCCAACGGCACCGAATCGGGAAAATTATCGATGCCAATGACCGCAACATCCTCTGCCTCGGCCCAGGCGACAAAGTCCTCAACTGTCGGGTGATGCCGCACGTGCTGGTATTTGTCGGTGACCATTGCGCCACGACGGTTCCAACGACGTCGGCCGATGATGTGCACCTCTTGGGCCAGGAACGCGTTGGCGCACCGCACCACAGAGCCAATATTCAGATCGTGCTGCCAGTTCTCAATTGCCACATGGAATTCATGCCGACGTTCATCGAGCGCGGCAACAATTGAGTCGTGCTTCCAGTAACGGAACTCGTCAACGACATTTCGTCGGTCACCTTCAGCGAGTAATTCCGGGTCCCAGTGCTCCCCTGCCGGCCATTCACCTTGCCACGGGCCCAGCCCAACTGGCTCTCCCGGAGGATCCGCAATCGCCGGAACTTCGCCGTCGTCTTTTATGTCTTCGCTCACCTGACTACCCTACTGGCTACCAAACGGAGGAAGATTGTAGTTATGGCACACGAAGAACCGCGCAAAGCGGCAGATATTGAATGTTGGCTCACCGATATGGACGGCGTTCTCGTCCATGAAAACCAGGCAGTCCCTGGTGCTTCGGAGCTGATTCAACGGTGGGTGGATACCTCAAAGCGGTTCTTGGTGCTCACCAATAATTCGATTTACACACCGCGCGATCTTCGTGCTCGATTGCGCGCCTCCGGCTTGGAGATTCCGGAAGAGAACATTTGGACGTCAGCACTAGCTACCGCGGAATTCCTCAAATCGCAGATGCCGGCAGGCAAGGCATTTGTGATTGGCGAGGCGGGATTGACCACGGCGCTGCATGAGGCCGGGTTCATCCTCACCGACCAGAATCCGGACTACGTGGTGCTGGGCGAAACACGGAATTATTCTTTTGAAGCCATCACTCAGGCGATTCGCTTGATCGGTGACGGCGCCCGGTTCATTGCCACCAATCCGGATGCCACCGGCCCGTCGAAAGAGGGACCAATGCCAGCTACCGGCGCGATTGCGGCCTTGATCACTAAAGCGACTAATCGTGAACCGTACATTGTTGGCAAGCCCAATCCGATGATGTTCCGCTCCGCGATGAACCAGATCGAGGCGCATTCAGAGACCACAGCGATGATCGGTGACCGAATGGACACTGACATCATCGCGGGTATGGAAGCTGGACTGCACACGGTGCTGGTAATGACTGGAATTACCCAGCCTGGCGACGTAGATACCTTCCCCTTCCGCCCCGATCAGACACTCGATTCGGTAGCGGACCTCATCCCACTCATCTAAACCAGCCCTCCACCGCAAACGCTGCACCACTTTTCGGCCTTAAACAGCCGGTTTAAGGCCGAAAAGTGGTGCAGCGTTTGCGGTGGAGGGCTGGTTTAGCTTCTTGAGCTCCAGGGAATGTCCGCGGCTTTGTTGTAACCGATACCCAGCACGTCCCAACGTTTGGAATGCGCCAGGGTGCGCTGAACAAGATCCTGGTAACCGGCGTCAGAACTGCGGTCTACTGAGGGGCTCCAGCCAAGTTCGGCAACTGCAGGAAGCCGTGGGAAAAGCATGAAATCGGTGTAATCCTTGGCAGAGGCGTAAAGACGAGTTGGCCCAAAAGGCTGATCACCAAATTGATTGGCGCTATCACTCCACAACGATGCTTCGACGCCGAGCACCGTCGTCGGCTCCCAATTCCAGGCTGTCCGAAGGTTGATGAGGCCAGCCCAGCGCCGTCCATAAGCCGTTGCGGCGTCGTACTTCATGTCCAAATAGGACCGGTTTGCCGGCGAGAGGATCAATTGATGCCCGGAATCGACGGCTTTCCTCGCCATTGCGGCGTCCGCGGATCCCGGCTCGGTCCCCCAATACTGCATCACGGCGCCATCCGGCAGTGCTGCACCTTTGATCCACTCGTGCCAAGCGATCACGGTCTTGCCGGCCGCAGTAGCTGCCTCATTCGCCAGCGCGGTGTACGCGGTGTACTGCTCTGCAGTGGCCTTAGGCGATTCGTCACCACCAACGTGCAGATAGCGTCCAGGGTTTTGCGCGGCCACCTCGTTCAGCACCGAGGTGAGGAAGATTTTGACTTGGTCTCGATGCGGCTGATCCTGCAATCCCACCAACGAGATGCCGACGTCGAAGCCTGAGTAGGGTGCAATGGCTCGACCGTCATTGTTGATCTCAGGCACCGATGCCAGTGCAGCCGAAGTATGTCCGGGACCATCAACCTCCGGCACAATCTCAACAAACCGGCTTGCCGCGTAACTGATGAGCTCGGCGTACTGGGCCTTGCTGTAAAACCAGGGCCCACCGCCAGCAACCGGATCAACAGTTCCCGGCGCAAAGCCACTCTGTGTGCTGGCCCCGGTCTTGGTCAATTCCGGATAGGCCTCGATGGCGATGCGCCAGCCTTGATCATCGGTAAGGTGCAAATGCAAAATATTGAGTTTTTAAAGCGCCATCTGATCGATAACCCGCTTGATAGCCGCCAGCGGCACAAAACGCCGAGCCGGATCCAACATCAGCGAACGGTAGCCAAATCTGGGCGAATCCGTGATTTCAACCGTCGCAGCAATTAATCCGGTTGTCACTGCTCGGCCAGATTCTAGCTGCCAAGGCAGTAACTGACGCAGCGTTTGGACGGCACGAAACGCGCCTTCGGCACCGGCCGCCCCGGTACGGCAACCTCCAGCGACTTGCCTAGCGCTGGCTCCAAGAGCTGCGTTAGGTAGTCCGCCACGGGTTTGAGCTCTTGCTTCGAAACGATCCGGGTCTTTGCCGACAGCGCAAACCCAGCCCCCTTGCCCCAGTGAACCTTTTGCGGCACCGGGATCAGCGCTGGCTGCGGCGCCGAACTTTCTACTGCCGCAGCCGAACCTGCTGGAACAACCGTGCCCAGCAGCACCGCCGCTGAGCCGACCGCTAAACCACTCAAGAGCTTTCGTCGTGAAGGATCTGGCACCATACTAATCGACTCCGATTCATCATGCTTATTTATGACGTAAATCTATTGAAGTCGATCATATTTACTCAATGATGGCTTGGGTAGAGCGAGCCGAGTATTTCAGTCGAGACCGAGTTCATCCTTAGAGAAAGCAGCCAGGTAACGGACGCCGGTTTCCTTTTCGATGAGTGCTTGCGCGCCGGTTGCCCGGTCCACGATCACCGCCACGGCCTGGACATTCCCGCCGGCATTACGCACGCCCTCAACGGATTGCAACGGCGAGGCACCAGTGGTTGAGGTATCTTCAAGCACGACGACGGCGCGACCGTCTACGGACGGGCCCTCCACCTGACGCTTCATGCCGTGCGCCTTCTGCTCCTTGCGCACCACGAAGGCATCAATTGCCCGACCGCGGGCGGCGGCAGTGTGCATAATTGCGGTGCCAACCGGATCCGCGCCAAGCGTCAGGCCACCAGCGGCCTCAAACTCAACGCCGGCGTCGTCGAGCAGATCTAACATGACCTGGCCAACCAAACCACTAGCTTCGTGGTGCAGCGAGATCCTACGCAGGTCGATGTAGTAGTCCGCTTCCTTGCCGCTGGAAAGCGTCACCTTGCCGTGCACCACGGCGAGCTCCTTTATTAGTTCCAGTAATCGGGCGCGGGCAGCAGCAGAGTCCAAAGTTGAGGTCATGGCTTAAGCCTAACGCGGGGCACCCTAGCTCCGCGTTCGACGACGAAGCAGCAGTAAGCCAGCGCCGGCAGCTAACAAGAGCAGGCCAAGGAACAACGGCCATAATTGCGCCCCAGTTGCTGCCAACGGATCCTGCGAACCCACCGAATCAGGATTAATCGAGTTACCGGCGCCTGGTTGACCAGTCCCAGGCTGAACTTCGCCTGGTTGAACACTGCTAATCAGAATCGCGCTACTGGCCACCGTTGTTCCGTTGAGCACGGCGGTCAGAGTGTGCGCACCATCTGGAACATCGGTAGGGATCGTCAGCTGGGCCGGACCAGCGCCGTCTGAGCCGACGCTAACGTTCCCCAGTTTGACCGGCGTGGAATGCAACCAGATTTCTACCGTTGCGCCGGCGTTGAACCCGCTCAGCGAAACCTTGATCTGTGCTCCGGCGCTAGCGTTTTGCGGAGCTTCGATCTTCGGCGTGCCCGGCTGGACTGAGACTGGCGGGACTACCACTGCGGCCGCAGCAGCCGAAACGTTTCCGGCCACATCGCTTGCCCGGTACAGCAAGGACACGCCACCCTCGCCTGCGGCCACCGGCGAGCTGTATGCCTGCCAGGTCTTGCCGCCGTCGAGCGAATACTCGGTGGAGCCAATCCCAGAACCACTATCACTCGCAGTAACCGAAATTTTTCGATCTGCAACGGTCGCGGAAACCAGTGGTAGCACGGTATCTACTTTGAGCGGCAGGGACTGAGCGGTCTCCACATTGCCAGCCTTATCCGTCGAGCGGTATTCGAAAGCCAGAGCACCATCGGGAACTGAAACCGGCGCGGTGTAATCGGTCCACGCACCATCAGCCAAGCGATATTGCGTCGAGGCAACCGCTACATCGTCAGTGGCGCTCAATGACACGGTCGGCGTACTCACATACCAGCCAGAACTGGACGGCGTTCCGCTCACCGAGGCGGTAGTCACCGGTGCTTTGCTATCCGGCGGCGAACAGTTGAACTTCGCATTGCCCCAAATGCCGTGCGCACCGTTGATCGCATCCGCGTTTGCCGGATCGAGCGAAAGCTCCAGATACTGCACCCCGGTCAAGTCTGTCTTGATCGGCTCCGGCGCGAATCCTGGCGTAAATGTCCGGCTCTGATAAAGCTGACGGCCATCGCCGTTCACGGTGAAAATGATCTTGCCGCCAAAGTCCTTCTCTAGGCCCACCTCCGCGCTAAACGAGCTGCATTGACCGCCCAGATAATAAGTAATCTTGCTCGGCGCGTGCGCACCAAGACCCTTGGTGTAGCTAGGGTTGGTGCCGGTTGCCGGATCGGTGTAATTGATCGCAAGCGGCAAATCGGGCGAGTCTGCAGCGTCCTTATTAGCCACATCTTTACCGATCACGCCGTAGCCATTGCTGGCACTAACCCACGGCAAATCCGAGGCGAAGACATCTTTATTCGGCGCAGTGGGCAGTTTTTGCGTGACCACCTTCCAGTCGAAGAACTTCACGTTCGTCGCGACCGGCAGCGTGACTGAAGCCAGTTCTTTACCAGGGATCAATCGCAGCGAATTCGAAAATGCTTGGTACTTGTATTGCGTGTACTCGGGAGATGGGCCATTGGCGTTGTTACGGCCCTGGCTTGAAACCGCAAGCACACCGCCGCCCAGATCCTTGGGCTGCAGCCAGTTCGGGAAGAACACGGTCTGCTTTTGCTTCGTTCCATCCGCATAGGTCAGCGTCAGCTCAGGGCTCACACCCTTTGCGCTTGCTGCAGACGCCAGCACCGCCAAGTGCGTGCCAGTTCCCTTTAGCGCAATAGTCTGGCCATTGAGTGCAACGGAGTTGTTGACATCGGGCCCGGCCGAGGGCCAGCTGTAGTTAATCACCGTGCCGTCAGCGGTGGTCACCGGCACCGGGCTTCCGGGCTTTACCCCACCTGCTGGTACCGAAGCGGAAGCCAGTTGTTCAGAGGAGAAGGTTGCGCCGCCGTCGAAATTTCCGCTCGCCTTACCTGCAACGGTGGTCACCGAGACCGCGTTATAGGCTCCAGAAAGGCTGCCATAGGCTACGTCGATCTGGTTTGCGCCACTCACGGTTTGTGCGGCTCCAGTGGAGTCTTGATAACTAGCCGCGGCTTCAAGCGTCTGCGCGCCAGCTGCAGAATCCTTGCCGGGAATCACCACAAACTTCGCGCTCACCGCAGCCCCAGCTGGCACACTCGCTACCGAATCGCCGCTGCTGGATTCCACCGTCCAACCAGCAGGAGTCTTGATGCTCAGCTTTACCTGGGTCTTTGCCCGGTCGCCATTATTAGTAAAGCTCGCAGTTGCCGTGCTCTTCGCACCCTGGAAGACCTGCTTGTCCAAGCTGAGCTTGACCTGCGCAGCACCGGCATCGGAATCTTTGCCACCTACCGCACTGCTGTCCTTCAGCACGACGACGGCGCTGGCGTCTTTAGCAACTTGGCCGGCTTTGACCCGGACTACTCCGGCGGCGCCGTCGTAAAACCAACCGGTCTGCGCGGCGTCGAACGCTGCTTGGTCCACGACCGTGGCCAACTCAGCCCCGTCTTTGAGTACTGACGCCGGCTTCGAGCCGGAGTGCACGCTCAATTCGTACGGCCGGGAGGCCGCAATACCGGCGTAGTCGCCCTTCCGGGCGCCGATCATTACCGTGACATCTCCCGCGTTCTTGACTGGCGCTTGCACTGCTAAGTCTTGAACGGCGCTTTTGCCTTGCTGGTAAGCGCGGCTAGTTTTATCGTCCTCGTTAAAGGCTGAAGGCTGAAGACCCGCTCGGGTAAACGTTCAAAGTCAGCGCGGAGTCTTCCGGCACTAGCGAAGCATTAAGTGCCACGATGCCTTGCGGCACCAAGGCGCCGGCCCGAACAAAAAGCGGCAACGTCTGCAACGGTGCTTTGTAACCGTTGAGCTTCTGGCCGCCTTGGTAAACCGTGCCGGTCCAGTAATCAGCCCACTGACTGCCAGCAGGCAACACAATGCCGTTGCGAATATCGGTGCTGGCAGAAACCGGTGCGACGCGATAATCCGGGCCGAGCATAAATTGATTATTGGCATCTGCACTGTAAGAGGCAGGGTCCTGCGGGAATTCAAGCGCCATGGTGCGGGCCATTGGCATACCAGTGGCATTTGAACCCGCGGCGAGCGAATAGATGTACGGCATCAATTGCTGACGCAGCTGCAAGTACGAGCGATTGATCGCGGTAGCGGCATCGCCGTAGAGCCACGGCCGCTTATCAGTTGGTGCCAAGCCGCTCATTGAGTAGAGCGCTGGCGCAAATGCCTTCCATTGCAGATCGCGAACATAGCTTTCTGGCGAGCCACCAAAGATGCCGTCCACATCGGCGGTAGTGAAAGCCAGACCGGAGTTGCCAGAGCCAGCAATCGCCGGAACTTCCCAGCGAATCGCGTCCAAGCTGCCAGTGTGGTCACCGGCCCATTGAATGCCGCAACGTTGCGAACCGGCCCAGCCCTCGACCATAAGGGCCACGCCGCGATTTGCCGAGTACTGTTCAATGCCGTTGTGCGCCGATTCGCAGCCGGTCAGCGCCATCCGGTAGCCCTCGCCAACCCAAGCCACATCGAGCTTACGCAGCGCAATCCCGTCCTGGCCTACTTCGGTGGGCTGATTAGTGAGTGAACGCTGGGTCCAGAGACCAGTTTTAAGATCGGCAGACTTCTGAATCTGCTGCACGGTGCCGCCCAAGCCTTTGCCCGGATTGGCCGGGTCGTACGGGCTTGGGTCCTTGGTGTACTCGCAACCGTAGCCGTCGTTGACCAGCATCCAGGCACCGGGCATGTCGTTGGTGTTGAATTGTTCAGCAGTTTGCACCGCGTCGAAGGTGTGCTGCTTAGGTGCGTTGGGATCGTTGAACCCTGAGGAGTAGTCGGGGTTAGAGCGGTTGTAGCAATCGGCGTCGCCATATTCCAGCGCGTAGACCGGTGGCATCATCGGCCGCCCAGTGAGTTTGGTGTAGCCATCCAGAGCCTGTTTGTAATCGCCAACAAAGTAGTAGGCGTCAAAGCGCTTTTCCTGATGAGTGCTGGTTTCTACCGGGCCAGTGCTGCCAAAATCGTAGCTGCCTGGCGCAAAGGTATTGCGGAAGACGCCATAGCCAGCGCTAGACATGTAGTACGGCACTGCATTGGGGTTGCCGCCGTCGGCCCAGTTGTAATCTTTGCTGATGTTGATGGTCTGCCCGGTGTGCACCGAGCGACCGTTCTGCATGCCGCCGCCAAGGAACTGCTCGCCCGGCTGGCCCGTCAGTTGCTGCGTCGTCGAATCGCCAAAGCTCAGCGGAGCAGCTTCAGCCCAAACCACGGATCCATCGGCCCGGCGCAAGGTGAATTTTCCGCTGGCTTTCTCTACCTCAAGTTTCAGGGCATAAGTGGAAATAGTGATGGTTGCGCCGTCTTTCACTACCACTGATGCTGCGGTGAATTTGTCTGCTCCGACGACAATATTGGCGGATCGAGCCGGGTCATTTTGCGTAGTGTTAGCCGGATCCGTCAGTGTTCCGCTCGGGTCGGCCTGAATGCGGAAATTCTTCGCGTCCAAAAAGCTCACTCGCAATGCGCCGGTAGCCGGTTTGAGCGTCACGGTCGCACCGTCTTGTTCAAAGCCGGATATTGCGCCGAGCGAGGTCCCATTCGCGGCAACCGGCACTTGGGCTTGGGTATTGCTACTGATAGGCGCCGCTTGCGCTTGCGTGGCACCAAACAACGGGCCAATAAGAGGCACCGTCCCTACGGTAATAAGTGCGGCCAAGCCCAAAGCAATTGAGCGGTTCGACTTCAAAGCAGAAAAAACAGCACGGTGCCCCCATCAGGTCATCGTTGACTTTATCTGATCGTAATCACAACATATTGCTCAAGATAAATCAATAGCTGGCTACTCCATGACAACACTGCACCACTTTTGGTCACTATTAAGCACTCATAACCTCGAAAAGTGGTGCAGCGTTTCGCAAATGGGGTGTTGCGTTGATCACATTCTGGTGTACCTTGTTTTAATCGATAGGTAAGTTTCCAGACGATTGATTTGGGTGAATGCGATGTCTCTACCGGACCCAGCAAACTCCGCATCATTAATGACCGAGCCGCGCTAAGCCGCATTTTGCGCGCCGGCGAAATCTCGCGCTCCGAACTAGAAGATCTCACCGGCCTGTCCAAACCCGCCACCGCGGACCTGCTCAGCCGACTTGAGTCCGCAGGCTTAGTACAAAAACAAGGCATGCGATCTGGCGGGCCAGGACCTAAAGCCCCACTCTGGGGAGTTCGCCCGGAGGTCGGCTTCGCTGCGGGGGTCCACGTAACCCCCGGTTTCATTGATGTACAAATCACCGATCTCTCCGGAACCGTCGTCTCGCAGCATCAATTCGCGGCATGTGCTTCCGCTGGCAGTTGGGTGCGTCGCGCAATCCAGGCCGCCTGCGTTACCGCGAAAATCTCAGAAAAACAGATTTTGCATACGGTGATCAGTTTACCAGGAGCGCTTGACCCGCGCAGCGGCCTGCTCAAGTTCGCCCCGCACATGCCCGCTTGGAGCAATTACGATCTGCTCGCAGCTCTGGATCTGGAGTTAGATATGCCGGTGACGGTCGAGAATGACGTCAACCTGATGGCGTTGGCAGAGCTCGACAGCGGCCTGGCCGCTCATGCCGAAAACTTCGCCTTGGTCTGGATTGACTCTGGATTGGGTGCGGCAATCGTGATCCGGCGCGAGCTATTTCACGGCTTCACTGGTGGAGCCGGCGAAATTGATTACTTACCAATACCGGACCGCGCCCAAGCCGAAACCGGCATGGGCAGGCAGGGCGGCAAATTTGGTAATTTGCTCAGCCCCGATGCGATATCTGCACTCGCCCAGGCGCACGGACTGGAAAAACAAAATCCAGCACAGGCCGTCCGGACCGCAGCAGCCAACCATCAAGACCCGCACCATGCAGCCTTCCTCGACGATTTAGCCCTACGCATCGCCACAGGCCTTTCAGCCATAGTGACTGTGTTAGACCCGGAACTGCTGCTGCTCGGCGGCAGCTTCGGCGTTGCTGGCGGCGAGTATTTGGCTGATTTGGTGCGGATAAAAATTGGCGAAGTAATGGAAGCTCCGCATGGCTCAACCGCGGAAGTAATCGCGCTTGGCGGTTCTGCCGCAGCGGGTTCTGCCGCATCAAGTTCCAACCCCACAAGCTCAGCCGGTGATGCGCTGGCTGGCGCAAGTTCACTCGCCCTCAAACATGCCCGCGAAAAGGCCTTCGAAACCGGTTCAGTGATGACCGGCTAGCTCACACGGTCGAAAGGCCGAAAACTTCATTCCCCACCATTGCGCAACACCTCAACAAGGCCTTGCGGCGATGGCTCGCACCCAAAACCGGTCCAGCAGGCTAACTTGCTGGCCCAGTCACCCACCAGGAGGAACCATGCAACACAAACGCAAGTTCACCACCTCGTCGCTGTTGCCGGGGTTTACCATCGCCTTAGTCAGCACACTCGCGCTCACCGCTTGCGGCGGCGTCGGCAATAGTAACGGAACCGGATCGTGGCAGGCCGCGGCAGCGCCGTCGTCGTCGGACGAAAAGGTCAGCATCACTATCTGGAGCAAATTCGCGGACCGGGAACTCGCCGCGGTCAATTCAGTACTGGATAAATTCCACCAGCTGCACCCAAATATCAAGATCAAAAGTGAAGGCAATCAAGACGACGACAAGATCACCCAAGCTATTCGGGGCGGCAATGCGCCAGATGTCGCGATCTCCTTCACTACAGACAATATTGGCCAGTTCTGCAGCTCCGGTTCTTTCCAGAACTTGCAACCGTACTTGGACCGGGACAAAGTCGATCTGAATCAGATTCCGCAGGCCACCCGCGACTACACCTCCTTCCAAGGCACTCGGTGTGCGATGCCAATGCTCGCCGATGTTTATGGCCTGTATTACAACAAGAAAATGTTCGAAGCAGCTGGCATCAGCTCGCCGCCGAAGACCCTGAGCGAACTTGCCGCAGACACAAAGAAACTCACCCAGTTGAACGCCGACGGCAGCATCAAGGTGGCCGGGTTCGTACCCACACCGGGTTTCTACGAAAACACCGTGCAGACGCTGACGCCGCAGTTCGGTGCAAAATGGCAGAAATCAGACGGCAAATCTGCGCTCGCGAGCGATCCGGCTTGGTCGAACATGCTGAACTGGCAAAAGGACCTCACGAATTTCTACGGCGCAGATAAGCTCACGCAATTTACGGCGTCCGCTGGCCAGGAATACTCGGCCGATAACAACTTCGAAACTGGTAAGACCGCGATGATGGTCGATGGCGAGTTTCGCACCGCGTTTATCGCCGCCGAAGCGCCAGACCTCGACTACGCGACGGCACCATTTCCAGTTCCGGACGATAAGCCTGAACTCTATGGCACCGCGTACACCACCGGAACGATCATCGGCATCCCGAAGGGCGCCAAAAATGCCGGCGCAGCCTGGGAACTGATCAAGTACTTGAGCACGGACACCGACGCGTTGGTTGATCTTGCCAATGCGCTCAAGAACGTCCCCACCACGGCAGCTTCCGCGAAGTCTCCCAACCTCAAACTCACTCCGCAGTTCCAGACCTTTCTGGATCTATTCAACGGCGGGAAATTGCAGAATAACCCTTCTTCCAACAACGGTGGCGCTTACATTAAAGTCGCTCAAGATTTTGCACTCAAATACGCCAATGGCGGTGCGCCGGATCTCGCTGCTGGGCTCAAAGAAGTCGATAGCCAGATCGACAATCTCTCCACGCTAGGTCATTAAGCGTGGCAACAATTACTGAGGTGGCAACGCCACAACAGAAGGCGCCAAAAAAGAAGAACAACAAAGCTCGACGCCGACTCACCATTTTGGCCTTCATGTCACCGTGGATTTTGGGGCTCAGTATCTTCTTTCTGTACCCGCTGCTCACTACGGCCTACTACTCGCTCACCAATTTCGATCTGATCAACGATCCAACCTGGGCTGGCTTCAACAACTTCATCTACATGTTCACCAAAGACCCGCTGATGTGGAAAGCCATTGGTAATACTGTCTGGCTGACCATCGCGATCACGGTAGGACGAGTGGGCTTCGGCTTGTTGACCGCGATCGTGTTGACGAAGCTCAAACGGGCATCTGGCGCCTTTCGGACGCTGTTCTATTTGCCCGCACTGGCACCGCCAGTAGCCGCGGCTTTGGCCTTCGTGTTCATCCTCAACCCTTCCACCGGGCCGCTCAACCAGTTCCTCGGTTTGTTCGGCATTCAAGGCCCGCTCTGGTTCAACGACCCAGCTTTCGCGAAACCCGCGTTGACCGTGATGGCCCTTTGGACCTCAGGCACCGTAATGGTGATCCTGCTGGCCTCACTCTTGGACGTGCCGGGCGAGCTCTACGAAGCTGCTGGCTTGGATGGTGCTAGCGGCTGGCAGCAATTCCGGCACATCACGCTGCCGTCCATCGCGCCAGTTCTGACCTTTGCGGTGGTCAACTCGATCATCGTCGGCTTGCAGTTCTTTACCGAAGCCGTGGTGGCTGGTTCGGTGGCTTCCGGGAGCTCCGCCGTCGCGGGTTCTTCGCTTTCGATCGGCTACCCAGATAACTCAACGATGACCTTCCCCATGCGGCTCTACGAACAAGGCTTCCACCAATTCCATATGGGCTATGCCTCAGCAATGGCCATTGCGTTGTTCCTGGTCAGCGCAATATTCACTGTGATTCTGGTCCGCCGGATGCGTTCGGCCGGCATTGGGGAGGAAGCATGAGCGTCCTAGAAGCTCAGCAGAGCACCACACCGAAATTGCCCAAACTGCGAAGTTTTCGGCAACAAAATGCCCTGGCCTGGATTGGCAATCACGCGATCGCGATCGTGCTGGCTATCGGCTTCATCGGACCGATTCTGTTCATTGTGCTCACCGCGCTCATGAGCGACCAGCAAGCACTAACCAAGAACCTCTGGCCTACCTCCTGGCACTGGGAAAATTTCGGTGAAGTGTTCGAAAAAGCACCAATGCTGGCGTACTTTGGCAACTCGCTGCTCTACGCAGGATTAGCGACGGCGTTCATGCTGCTTTCCAGCGTGCCGGTGGCCTACGCGCTGTCCAGGCTAAAGTGGCGCGGCCGGAACACCATGTTTTATCTGGTGATCGTGGCGATGCTGTTGCCACCGCAGGTGATTGCGGTTCCGATGTACGTCATCTGGGCCAAAATGGGCCTCACTGGCACGCTCTGGCCGCTGATTCTGCCGAACCTGCTCGGTGACGCCTTCAGCATCTTTTTGCTCCGGCAATTCCTGATCACCATTCCGCAAAGCTACTCGGACTCGGCCCGGGTGGACGGCGCCTCGGAGCTTTCCATTCTTTTCCGAGTGATCTTGCCCATGGCCAAGCCAGGCATGGCCGCAGCCGCGCTTTTCAGCTTCCTCAACGCCTGGAACGACTACTTTGGCCCGCTGCTTTACACCGGGGAAAACCAAGGCAATTGGACGCTATCACTAGGGCTTGCCTCTTTCAGAAGTGTGCACCAAGTGCAATGGAACCTGACCATGGCAGCCACCGTGCTGGTGATGCTGCCGGTCATCATCTTGTTCTTCTTAGCCCAAAAACAATTCTATCGAGGGCATCAAGTTCTCCGGCGTGAAAGGTTAGACCAGCGTGAAAGTGACTGTAGTAGGCGGAGGATCCACCTACACCACCGAGCTAATTGATGGCTTCGCTAGGCTTCGCTCCGTATTGGATATCACCGAGCTGTGGCTGGTTGATCCAGACCCGCAGCGGCTAGAACTAGTTGGCGGCGTATCGCAACGGATCTTTGCCCATGCTGGGCACCCTGGCACCATCCGGACCACCTCAGACCTTGAAGCTGGTGTGGCAGATGCCGACGTCGTCCTAATCCAGTTACGGATTGGCGGCCAGGCCGCACGCCAAGGTGATGAGACGTGGCCGCACGAAGCGTGTTGCATTGGCCAAGAAACTACTGGACCGGGCGGCTTCGCCAAGGCCTTACGCACCGTGCCGGTAGTGCTTCGGGTTGCTGAAGCAGTGCGTCAGCATGCCAAACCAGATGCTTGGATTATCGACTTCACCAATCCGGTGGGCATTGTCACCCGCGCCCTGCTGGAAGCCGGGCATCGCGCCGTCGGGCTGTGCAATGTTGCTATTGGTTTTCAACGAAAGTTTGCTGAAATGCTTTCAGTGGATCCGGCCGCGGTTGCGCTGGAGCATGTGGGTTTGAATCACCTAACCTGGGAACGCGGCGTACAAGTTGCTGGCCAGGATGTATTACCCACGTTATTGGCTGAACGCCGGCCGGAACTAGCTGAACACGTGCACATGCCGTCCGAGCTTTTGCGGCTGCAGGGCTCGGTTCCGTCCTACTACCTGCGCTACTTTTATGCCCATGATGTGGTGCTCGCCGAGCAGCTGAAAGAGCCTACTCGCGCTGAAGCGGTGATGGCGGTAGAGAAAGCGCTTTTGAGCAAATACGCCGACCCGTCAGTGGTAACAAAGCCGGCCGAATTGGCTGAGCGTGGCGGCGCGTACTACTCCGAGGCCGCCGTTGACCTGATGGCGTCATTAGTCGGCAACCGTGGCGATGTGCAGGTGGTCAACCTACGCAATGACGGCGCATTGCCGTTCCTGCCCGACGATCATGTGATTGAAGTCCCGGCAAAAATCAGCACGTCTGGTTTAGAAATTCAGCCCGTTGCCGAGGTGCCTGAGGAGATGGCAGGCCTGATTTCTGCCGTGGCGCGCTACGAACGGCTTGCCCTAGAAGCCGCCACCTTGTCTACCGCTGCCGACGGCCGGGGTCGAGTGTTGCGCGCGATGCTGGCGCACCCGCTAGTTGGTCAATTCGACAAAGCAGAAAAGCTCACCGATCTGCTGATCGCCAATAACAAGCAGCACTTGGCGTGGGCACAATGAGCGCTCCGAACATAAACTCCGCGGCGGTCCGCGGTGTGCTGGCCGTCGACGGCGGCGGCTCCAAGACCGACGTCGTGCTGCTTTCGCTTGAGGGTGACTTGCTGGCTCGCGAGCGTTGGCCTGGATCGAACCCACAAATCACTGGCCTCACTGAATCAATTGCCGTGATTGATGGATTGGTTCGCAAAGCCCTGACTTCTAGTTCGGTGGAATTAGTGGGCAGCAGTGTCTATTTGGCGGGGATGGATCTACCAGCGGAGATCGCCGCATTCAGGAATGCTGTTTCTGAACTGAGTTGGTTTGACGACGATTCCGTGGTGGAAGTTGATCTGCTGGCGCTGCTACGCGCTGGGACAAGTGAACCGAATGCGGTCGAAGTGGTCTGCGGCACCGGTATCAACGCCGTGGGCGTGCGCGCGGACGGGGCAACGTCGCGGTTTCCCTCCTTGGGTCGGATTTCCGGTGACTGGGGCGGTGGCGGAGATTTGGGCGCTGAGGTACTTTGGCACGCCGTGCGCGCCGAAGACGGCCGCGGCCCCGGCACAGAGCTGCGTGACTTGATACTGGCCCAGTTCTCGGTGTCTTCGGTTTCTGAAGTAGTGGAAGCGTTGCACTTTGATCGGCTACCGGACCGCGCGGTAGTTGAGTTGACCCCGCTGCTGTTTACCGCCGCTGCCTCTGGCGACCAGGCGGCCTCCGAGCTGGTGCGGCGTCAAGCAGAGGAAATCGTCACGATGGCGGTGACTTCGCTACGTCGGCTTGGCCTGCTCGAAGAGCCAGTGCCGGTGGTTCTAGGTGGCAGCGTGTTGGCCGCCGCGCACCCTGAGTTGATGACCGCCGTCGAACGAGGCTTGGCACTCTGGGCACCGAAGGCTAGGACCGAACTGGTTACCGCGTCGCCGGTGCTTGGTGCCGCGCTGCTAGCGTTGGAGCAGATTGGCGCTTCGCGTGGCGCCGTTTCCCGGGCAGCGGCGGCACTCGCGATATAGCGCTGCTGATACACAGCTATTTTGTCGGGGCCAGCGAGTACGCTTTCGATGGAATCAGTCGTAGGAGCGGAAGCGTGAGTCGGAAACTATGAGCAAAGAACAATAGAGACGCCATTGACCAAATGTTGCGGCAAGCACCAAAAGGATTCGGCTCGCAACCGATCGAGGAAATGCGAGCTAATTTCGCAACCATGATGGCGACGTTCGCGGTGCCCACCAACATTCGAACGTCGCCGACGACGCTGGTTGACCGGCCTGCACTTTTGGTCGAGCCAGAAGCAGATGCCCGTCCAGGCACGATTCTGTACTTTCACGGTGGCGCGTTTTCGCTCGGCTCGCCAGAAACCGCAATCGGCCTCGCCGCTAATCTGGTCACCCGAACCGGTTTCCAAGCACTTTCGCTTGATTACCGGCTGGCACCGGAACACCCCTTCCCAGCCGCAATCGAGGACTGCCTGGCGGCCTATCGATCGCTTTTAGACGCTGGCACTGAGCCAACCTCAATCGCCTTCGCGGGCGACTCGGCGGGCGGCGGACTCTCGGTGACCACCTGCCTAGCAGCTCGCACGGCAGGCTTGCCAATGCCCGCAGCGGTTCTCGCGTTCTCTCCGGGTCTTGATCACACGCGCAGCGGGGCTAGTATGCAGACGAAGGCCGGGATTGACCCGTTCTTCACCCAGGAGAGCCTCGCTTTTACTGGCTCGATGTACCTCAACGGGCAGGATCCACATCAAGAGCTGCTAGCACCGGCTGTGTTAGCTGACCTGACCGGCTTCCCGCCAATACTCTTGCAAGTCGGCGCGAATGAGTTGATGTTGGACGATTCCGTGCGGTTGGCAGAACGTGCGCGCGATGCCGGCGTCGACGTCATCCTGGACATCACCGCGAATGCTCCACATGTCTTCCAGTCCTTCGTCGGCCTGCTCGATGAGTCCGATCAGGCGCTGGACCGTGCCGCTCTGTTCCTCAAACAACAGCTCAGCTAGTCGGAAGCGCGGTACGGGGATGAGGCCGGCACCCTACCAGGGCACATCCTAACCGTGTCGATCTAAGAACTGCAGGCCGCCGGCACCTAACTGAGCTTCTAAAACGTCGACGACGGCTGGGATGCTCTCTTCCGGTCGTAGCGGAGCATCAAAGCCGACGAGGCTGGTCCGATTGTGCCCGGGATCAATGAGCAACTTTGTCTGTCCGTCTTCGCCCGTGCGATTGACATAGCTGCGCATCAGCTGATTGAGCGCGGCCTTGCTAGCTTTGTAAACTTCATAGCCGTCATCGGTGTTGAGCGAGATACTTCCTTGGCCAGAGGACATTATCGCGAGCGTTCCATCTGAGGTAACCAAACTTCGCAATGATTCCAAGACCCGCAACGGGCTCAGCGCGTTCGTAACCATTACTTCGGTGAATATCTCGGTACTCACCTCGCCGATTAGCTCGTTGCCCAGGTTGATTCCGGCATTGATGAAAAGGAGCTCGAATTTTGTCCCTGCCAGACGGTCCCGGAGCGCGACTAATTGTTCCGAGCTGGTCATCTCCAGCGATTCAATAGTAAGCTGCCCGTTTGAAGCATCCGCGCTCATGCGTAACTCGCCGCCCTGCTGGCGCGTAGTGGCGGTAACCTGCCACCCACGCCGGACCAGTTCTTTAGTGAGGATCAGCCCTAGACCTCGATTGGCTCCGATGACGAGCGCCCGGCGGTTCGAATGTACAGACATGTTCATTCCTTTACAGGGAAGATATTTGATTTGACGAGACGTTGCGTCTAGACAAAAACTATTCTAGCACCGCGAGTATTATGGCTAGCATGCCCACCGCAGATTCCCCGACTACCAGAACCAGATCTGGCAATCGGCGCAATGAGACTGCCCGCCTTGCGGTACTCCATGCGGCAGATGACCTACTGGCCGAGCATGGTTTTAGCGGGCTGACCATTGAGTCAATTGCCCGAGAAGCTGGCGTCGCCAAGCAGACGATATATCGCTGGTGGCCCTCGAAGGTGGAGATCCTGCTGGATACGCTCATTGAGGACAGCCAAAAAAGCATTCCGGTACCGGCAAGCAAACCTGGCATTGAGGCTATCCGCAGCTATCTGCGCAGCTTTGTCCGATTCTTGACCAGCGATCCCGCAGGCAAGGTTTTGCTTGCCCTTATTGCCGAGGCTCAGCACAACCCGGCCACGGCGAAAAAACTACACGATCGCTATCTTGAGCCGCGCCGCAACCAGGAACGTGAACTGATCGACAAGGCCATCGAAGCAGGACAGATCTCACCTCGACTCAGCTCTGAGGCAGTGATCGACGCCCTTACTGGGCCAATTATCTACCGCACTCTGATCGGTTCTGGCATTCCGCGAGGTTTCGTCAACACGCTCATCGACGACCTTCTCGAACCCGGCCCCAGCTGAAGTTTTCACTCAACAAACCGTCTGCACCGCCACAGAGCAATCTCCGCCACATCATTCGAACGCTGCACCACTTTTGGGCCTTAAACAGGCTGTTTAAGGCCCAAAAGTGGTGCAGCGTTTGCGTTGGGAGGTTACCAGTCGTGCACGGTCCCATCCGCAAGCCGGTTGTAGGGCAGATACGCCTGCTGGTACGGATAACGTGCTGCAGCTTCTTCATCAAGTTCAATACCGAGTCCCGGCGCATTCGGGTCAAGCCGAATCAGCCCGCCACTGAAGCTCAGCGACTGCTGGAACACCTCGTTGGTTTGCGGTGAGTGCAGCATGTATTCCTGGATGCCGTAGTTATGGATCGCCAGCCCCACATGGCATTGCGCAGCAAATCCCACTGGCGAGATATCAGTTGGGCCGTGGAAGCCTGACTTGATTTGGTATTGCGCGGCGTAGTCCATCACCTTCTTGAGCGGCGAAATACCGCCGAAGTGCGTTGAGGCCGCGCGCACGTAGTCAATGAGCTGCTCTCGGATCAGGGTCTGGAAATCCCACACGGTATTGAATACCTCGCCAATAGCCAACGGCGTGGTGGTGTGCTGGCGCACCAGCCGCAATGCTTCCTGATTCTCTGCCGGGGTGCAGTCTTCGAGCCAGAACAGGTCATAGGGCTCCAGCGATTTACCGAGTTTTGCGGCTTGAATCGGCGTCATCCGGTGATGCCCATCGTGCAGCAGCGGCAAGTCCGGGCCGAATTCATTTCGCACAGCTTCGAAGACGCTCGGCAAATGATTCAAATACGCTCGAGTGTCCCAGTCTTCTTCAGCTGGGAATGCGCCACGACCCGCGGGCTCGTAATCGTAACGCTCACCTGAGGACTGTTCCTGCGCGGCGATGCCATAAATAGCTTTCAACCCGGGCACGGCCGTCTGAATCCGCACCGAGGTGTGACCCTCAGCTAAGTTTTCCCGCACCGAGTAAAAAAGCTCGGGTAAATCGCGACCGGAAGCATGCCCGTAAGTGCGCAATCCAGTTCGCGAAGCACCGCCCAAGAGTTGATAAACCGGCAGCCCGGCCGCTTTACCTTTGATATCCCATAACGCCATATCGACGGCGGCAATCGCTGCCATGGTCACCGGCCCACGCCGCCAATAAGAACTGCGGTACAAGAACTGCCAGGTGTCTTCAATCCGATGCGGATCGCGACCGATTAACAACTGGCACAAGTGGTCGCCCAAATAGCTCGCAACCGCAAGCTCGCGCCCGTTCAGAGTCGCATCTCCCACCCCAGTGAAGCCTTCATCGGTGGTGATTTTGAGCGTCACAAAGTTCCGGCTGGGACTGCTGACAATCACATCAGCGGCGATGATTTTCATCGGGTTTCCTCCACTACATCAGGGTCAATCAAGGTCAAAAGGGCCGTACTGCTATCGCTAGATTTCAACGCGATATCGATCTCAGCGTCGTGAACATCAGGGCTACGCCTTCCGCTTGGCATGGCCCGAACCCAGGCTTCGAGCACTGCCCTGGATGCTGCACCGGATCGGCCCGCCATTTGTTCAACCCGCAGCACCGGCGGCACCCGGACCCTTAATTTAGCCACTGAGTCGGCTGCGATTTGGCTCAGTCGGTGCTCGATCCGACCATTTTCAAAACGTTCGATCAGCTGAGCGGCGTAATTTTCGGCCTCAACCTCGGCCGGCAAATGTGCCGCCACTTCGGCCCAAAGCGCCTGCACTCCCGCACGCAGCTCTGGGTCGGAAATCGCCTGAGCTACTGTTTCCAGCCCACGAACCAATCCAGCGTTGGCCAAGTAGCTGTGCGCACCATTGAGCATCCACAGCTTGCGCTGCTCCCAAGGCGTCACGTCCGCCACAAACATCGCCCCGGCCGGCTCCCACCGAGGCCGCCCCGCGGGGAAGTCTCCCTGCAGAATCCAACTCCGGTAAGGCTCGGTGACCACGGGGGCGGCGTCTTCCCGCCCGGTGGCGGGCAAGACCCTTTCTTGATCTGCCGACGTCGAACGCGGCGTGATTCGATCTACCGACGTCGAGATAAAACTCACGCCATCAGCGCGGCCGGCCGGAAAGATTAGCGAGGCTAGCAGGTCACCGTTGCCGCTGAGATTGTCGCAAGGCACGACGGCGATCGGCCCAGCTCCCGCTGCGGCCCGCGCCGCCAGCCCGGCACGGAGCAGGGTCACCGCGACCGAGCCTGCAACGTAGCCCGCCTCGGTAATGGTCAGCGTGACGACGGCGGTACTCGGCGCCGCGATCAGCTCGATCATCCGTAAGGCCCCAGCATCGGCGGACGCATCGCCAACTTCGAGAATCGGCCAAAGCAGCTCGAAACTGTCCGCGGCGCCGCGTTCCACGAGCGTAAATAACCCGTCCTGCGCTGCAAGCAAATCAGCCGCCGCGGCGGAGCGCATACTGAACGCGGTAATCCCCCATTCCGCACCATCAGCGGCATGCTGGGTGTACCAAACCTGATGTGCGCGGTGAAAAGCACCCAAGCCCAGGTGGACTATTCGTACTGCCGGGGCGGGCAAGTTCAGGACGGAACGCGACAAGGCAGTTGGGCCCGGATTCATAGCTTGAAGACCCGTCGCGACGCAGCATCAACTAGGTCCACAATAATTTCAGCCGCCCGCGATTCCGCGAGTCGATGCTCGGCCACCAATCGAGCCAGGAACGAAGCCTCTACTCGGCGAGAAGCGTCGTGCCGGGCCGGAATCGAACAAAAGGTACGCGTGTCATCGACAAAGCCAGCGCTTCGGGAAAAGCCAGCGCTTCGGGAAAAGCCAGCGGTTTCAGTGACTGCGGAACGGAACCGCAACATTGCGTCCGGAGCGTCAAGGAACCACCAGGGCGCGCCAAGGTACACGGACGGAGAATCCCGCTAACGGTGCCAATTCACGTGAAAACACCGTCTCGTCCAAGGTGAACAGCACTCAAAGGAACCCCGCGGCAGCGCCAAATTCGTTGAGCAACGGCTGCAAGCCCTCGGTATATCCCACGGCGAAGGGAATATCGTGCCCGGTGTCCGCACCAAATCGCTCGAATGACGGTCCCTAGTGGTTTCGCAGCGAGCCTGGGTGCAGCGTCATAACCAAGCCGTCCTCCACAGACATCCGGGCCATCTGATAAATCATTTGACCCTCAAAGACATCCCGTTCTAACGCAGATAGCTCACCGCGCAGCGCAGAATCGAATAGCCGCTCGGCCTCTGCGAAAGGCAGCTTAACCGTCAGTGGAATGCGCACGCCGTGATCCGCCGAGACCGCTCCGTGTTCAATAAAATACCGACGCCGGTTAGCCAACGCGACAAGGTAGCCCCGGTAACCCACAGCACCTTCGCCCGCCTCAACAATCAACCGATCGACCCGATCGGAGAAACCCGGCGCGTGCGCGTTCAAATAGGCGTCAGGCCGAAAGGTCGGTAGAACCCGGCCATTGAACGAAGAATCCGCGGCCAGCGCGGCGTGATCGGACAACGAGTCAAGCGGGTCATCGGTAGTGGCGAGCACTTCAATGCCAAAGGAATCAAAGAGCGCACGCGGCCGGAAACCGGGCGTTGCCAGCACTGAACCGTTACCGGTTTTATGCCGCTTCCTTTTGAGTTTGGAAGGAAGTATTGATGGTTATGAATCGGAAGTTTTCGCGGGAGGTTCGGGACAGGTCGGTGCGGCTGGTTTTGGATCATCTCCAGGAGTATCCAGCGTTGATGGCTGCTTGTGCTGCTGTGGGCGGCAAAGTCGGGGTTGGGAAGGAATCCCTACGTCGTTGGGTGAGGCAGGCCTAAATTGATGCCGGGACCAGGGTAGGGATGTCCACGACGGAATCGGAGCAGGTACGTGCGCTCAAACGTGAGAATCGTGAGCTGCGTGAGTCGTTAGAGATTGTGAAGGCTGCGTCGGTTTTCTTCGCGGGGGAACTCGACCCCCGCGAAGCATTGATCAGGGGATTCATCGATGAACAACGCTTCCTTGGCTGGGCAGTCGAGGTGATCTGCAAGGTCCTGCGTGGCCAGGGCTTAACGGTCACTGCCCGGACCTACCGTAGTTGGAAGGTCTCCACCGCTTCGGTCCGGGACATGGCAGAGGCTTCGGTTATGGATGCGTTGCTAGGAACGGTAGGGACACCGGAGGGAATGTACGGGAGGAGGAAAATGACGGCTTGGCTGCGTCGGAAAGGATTCGAGGTCTCTTACCGGCAGGTGAACCGGCTCATGAGCTTGTTGAGTTTGAAAGGCCGGGTACGGGGCAAAGGTGTGCGCACCACGGTGCCGGACCGAAACCATGACCGTGCCCCGGATTTATTGGATCGGTGCTTCACCGCAGCTGGCCCAAATCAGCGCTGGGTTGCGGACTTCACCTATGTGCGCACCTGGGCAGGTTTCGTCTATGTCGCGTTCATCATTGATTGTTTCTCCAAGTACATCGTGGGCTGGAACATCTCCACGATCAAGGACACCGCCCTGGTGAGCACAGCACTCAGGATGGGCTTATGGCAGCGGACACGCACCAGGCATCCGGTCGCAGAAGGGCTGATCCATCATTCCGCCGCCGGGTCCCAGTACACTTCCTTGCATTTCGGGGAAACCCTGACTCTGGAGGGCATCGCAGCATCAATCGGCTCTGTCGGGGACGCCTACGATAACGCCTTGGCCGAGTCCACCATCGGCCTGTTCAAGACTGAAGCCGTCCGAGAAGATTCTCCCTTCCGCAACGGGCCGTTGAAAACCATCGATGAGGTTGAATGGGCCAGCTTGGCCTGGATCGATTGGTACAACAACGACCGCCTACACACCAGCATCGGAGACATCCCACCGACAGAACACGAAGTAGTGTATTACGCTAAAGAAACCATCCCGGCCCAACCGGTGCAGGGACTCGCATAAAAGCGGCAAGAAACCGGTAACGGTTCACCAAACAATTCGCGAATACTTCTGCCCCGGCTCATCGCACCTGGGGCGCCAAACGTGCTCATTGCTTCAGCCTAGCGAGCTTGACCGACAAACAGCTGAGACTGCCCGGCGTTCAACATCAGGTGTACTGTCAGCACTACGGAGTCGACACGGCTCCCCTATGAGGGAGCTGCAATGGGCGATAAATCTCCGAGACAAAGCGCATCTAAAAAATCCAGCAAATCGATTAAGGAGAAGCGTGCGGATAAACGCGCTACAGAATCTGATAAAAACGCCCCTACACTGAAAGAAAAACTTGCCCAGCCCAAGAAACGCTGATTGCCAATGTCAGCACTGAAACTGGGCGTCATAGCAAGTTCCCGTAAGCCCGATGAGCGCAGGGTGCCGCTCCACCCTTTGCATTTCGAAAAAATCGCTGCGAACCTTCGGCAAAACATGCTAGTGGAGACCGGCTACGGTACTCGTTTTGGCATCTCCGATGATCAACTGGCACCTCTAGTTGATCGGGTCTGCTCCAGAGAAGAACTAATCGGCGCTGCTGAGGTGATCTTGCTACCCAAACCACAGCCTTCCGATTTGCTAGACCTCCAAGATGGCCAAGTCCTCTGGGGCTGGCCGCACTGTGTACCGGATCAAGAAATCACCCAGATAGCGATCGAGAAGAAGCTGACTTTAATCGCGTTCGAGGCGATGAATCACTGGGCCTCTGACGGCGGCTTCGGTTTGCATGTTTTTCATAAGAACAACGAACTTGCCGGTTATTGTTCGGTCCTGCATGCTTTCGCACTGCGCGGGATCACCGGCGACTACGGCCCACGTCTGCGCGCCGCCGTCATTGGCTTTGGCGCCACCGCGCGTGGCGCCGTCACTGCACTCAACGCCCATGGCGTTCACGACGTCCAGGTATTGACCAATCGCGGAGTTGCCGCGGTCGGCTCACCAATCCACTCGGTTAAGATCGTGCAATTCGACCATGACCCAAAAGCTCCGCACTTAAGCCATGCCATGACCGATGCCGGCAGGGTTCCGCTGGCTGCCTTTTTGGCTGACTTCGACGTCGTCGTCAATTGCACTTTGCAGGACACCTCCGCGCCGCTCACTTACCTCAACATCGATGACCTAGCTGGTTTTCAACCCGGCAGCCTGATTGTGGACGTCTCCTGCGATGAAGGCATGGGATTCAGTTGGGCGCGCCCCACCTCGTTCAAAGATCCGATATTTCAGGTTGGCGAGCACGTGAGCTACTACGGCGTAGACCATAGTCCCTCTTATTTGTGGAATTCGGCCAGCTGGGAAGTTAGCCAGGCATTACTGCCATTTTTGGCTCCGGTGATGGCTGGCCCAGCAGCCTGGGCGGACGATGAAACCATTAGTCTCGCCATTGAAATTCGGGCGGGAGAAATCGTCAATCCGGCGATTCTAGCCTTCCAGCAAAGATCAGCAACGTACCCGCACCCGATGCTGAGCTGAGCGGCATAGAATCTTGGCATGCCGAATCCCGCGATTATTCTCGTCTCCGAAAAATATGCAGACGTTCTAGAGGACCAGTTCTGGCGTTATCAGCGCGAATACGACCTATATACCGCTACTGGTGTGGTGGAAGCACTTGAGGTTACTCAACGAATTCGCTACACCGGCGGACTAGCAGCTCTTTATGTTGCCGATTCCAGATTGGCCGACGTGAATGTGCTCAAAGCCTTCCACGACTGGCGCGCTCTGGTGCCCACCGCTCGGCGAATTGTCACGGCGCATTGGGATAATTTTCGCGAGGATTCCGTGGCGCTACGCGCAGGCCTTGCGAAGGGTAAGTATGACGCTTTCTTGCTGCTTCCGCGCGGGGTTCGTGATGAAGAGTTTCACACTGCGATCACTGAGATCCTCTCTGATTGGGACTCAACGGTGGCCGCACCAGAAATGGATACGGTCCGAATCATCACCCCGCTCCTCGACGGTTCCACACTTGCGATTAGAGACTTCCTATACCGGATGGGCATGCCGATACGTACGTTCACGCCAGATAGCCCGGAAGGGCTGGAGGCTTTGGAAAAACTCGGTACGGTTGAGCCAAAGTATCCGATCGTGCAGCCGTTCAATGGCGCTCCAGTCAGTGCTCCCACAGTCCGTGATGTAGCAATTTCCATCTACGGCGCTCCTAGCGATATTGACGTGGATCAAGTAGTTGACCTGGCAATCGTTGGCGGCGGCCCAGCAGGTCTTGCCGCAGCGGTTTACGGTGCTTCCGAGGGTTTGAGCACGACCGTGGTGGAAGCCGAAGCAATTGGCGGCCAAGCTGGCACCAGTTCCATGATCAGAAACTATTTGGGCTTTCCACGTGGCATCTCCGGTATGCGTCTAGCGCAACGCGCGCGAAGCCAGGCGATACGTTTTGGCACTCGGTTCTTTACCGGTTGGCCAGTAGAAGGCCTGGTACCGGGAGTCGGCGAGCACGTCCTCCAGACCGGAGGCGGAAACATTCGGGCCCGCGCCGTCGTCGTCGCCAGCGGTGTTTCGTATCGAAAGTTGCGCATCGAATCGATTGATTCTTTGGTCGGTTTGGGCGTCTTTTATGGTGCCGCCATGACGGCGGCGCGTGAGATGGAAGATCGGGATGTCTTTGTGGTCGGTGGCGGGAACTCGGCGGGCCAAGCCGCGGTTCATCTGTCCCGTTTTGCTCGCTCGGTGACCATCCTGATTCGTAGGCCTTCGCTCGCCGAGACGATGTCGAGCTATCTGATCAACGAAATTGAGTACAACCCACGCATCTCGGTACAAACGTGCGCGGAAGTCGCCGATGGCGGTGGTGAAGGCAGACTGGACTGGATCGAGATCCGCGATACTAACACTGGAGTTCTGAGTAGACACGAGACTGGTGGCCTCTTCACTCCTTCTTGGTGCTGAGCAGCGATGTGAATGGTTACCGGCAGAAGTGTCCCGAGATGACAAGGGCTTTGTGGTCACTGGCCGCGATGTGCCGAAATCAACGTGGGTTGATGGACTGCCACCGGGAAACCTTGAGACCACGACGCCGGGCGTTTTCGCAGTAGGCGATATTCGCGCCGGTTCGATGAAACGAGTTGCTTCGGCAAGCGGTGAGGGCGCAAGCGTGGTGCCTCTAGTCCACGCCTGGTTGGACCCGCAGCAATAGGCAGTTTTAGCGATCAGCCCAGGTCCGTCTCGCTAGTAGCCAAGACACTCCTGTAAGCTACATTCTGTATGTTTTATCTGGACTGGCGGCCGTAGATCGTCGGTCCTGGCCTCTGTAGCTCAGTAGGATAGAGCGTCCCTCTCCTAAAGGGAAGGTCGCCGGTTCGAATCCGGCCAGGGGCACTTGTTAGAAATATCGGATCTGGCCGCGTTCCTCCGTGGCAGTTGGCGGATAGAACGCACTGTTGTGGACCGCAAACATGGTCAAAACGGAACTTTTTCTGGCACCGCTGAACTGAGCTCGCTGGCCGACGGCGGTCTGCATTATCACGAGTTCGGAATCCTGGATTGGCGTGGAGCCAGCGCGCAGACGCAGCGAGACTATCGATTGCTACCCACCGGAGATCCCGCCGTTTTGGATTGGTCTTTTGTCAATCCAGACGGATCCGCCAGCTATTTTTTTCACACGATGAATCTGGGCTCCGGGCTCTGGCGGGCAAACCATCCGTGCGCTGCGGACACCTACCAGGTTGAATATCAAGCACTGAGCCAAGATGAGCTATCCGTCGTCTGGGACGTAACTGGGCCGAGCAAAGACAACTTACGGACTAGCAGTTGGCAACGCATCCTATGATGCTTCGAAATCCACGGTCTTGTTAGTCTGCGAAAACTGGGTGAGATACAACTCCGAGTAGCGACCTTGGGCAGCAAGCAATTTCTCGTGCGTCCCCTGCTCTACGATTCGACCCGCCTCAATAACCAAGATTGCATCTGCCTCTCGAATGGTGGAGAGGCGGTGTGCAATCACCACAGCGGTCCGGCCGCGCAACGCCTCGCCTCGCCTAACGCAGCTTGAACCGCTGCCTCATTCGTTGAGTCAAGAGCAGCGGCGGCTTCGTCAAGACTCACTACAGCAGGTTGGACTAGAAGCAGGCGAGCAATTGTTAGCCGCTGACCTTCGCCACCAGAGAGCCGGTACCCTTGTTCGCCCACCACGGCGTCAAGGCCATCAGGCATTGAAGCAATCACGTTCTCGAGCCGTGCCCGTCGCAAAGCAGACCACAAGTCGGCTTCGCTGGCTGCCGGCTGAGCGAGCAACAAAATCGACCGGATCGTCTCGTGAAATAGGTGTCCATCTTGGGTGACCATGCTGAGCGTTGCCCGCAATGAATCGAAGGTTGAATCCCGGACGTCCAGGCCACCAATCCGCACCGCGCCCGAGTCCACGTCGTAGAGTCTGGACAAAAGCTGCGCAATCGTCGATTTCCCGGCGCCTGAGGAACCAACTAAGGCAATCGTTTGGCCGGGTTTCGCCGTGAAGCTGATGCCGTGCAGCACATCTTCACCGCCACGGGTATCCAAAGTGGCGACGTCTTCTAGCGAGGCCCGCGAAACCTTATCTGCTGCTGGGTAGCCAAAATGAACATTGTCGAACTCAACACCAAGCGGACCGGCGGGGAATGCCTTGGCATCGACCTTCTCAGCAATTAGCGGTTTGAGATCCAGAATTTCAAACACCCTGGCAAAGCTAACCAGGGCAGTCATCAGATCAACTCGGGCGCTAGCTAAAGCGGGGAGTGGCGCATACAGTCGGGTCAGCAGCAAGGCCAGCACTACGACGTCGCCCGCCGCCAAATCGCCACGAATAGCGTAATAACCGCCCAAGCCGTAGACCAGGGCCAAAGCCAGTGCCGAAACAAACGTCAACTCCGTGACAAAAACGAATTGCATCATGGTCGCTTTGACGCCGATGTCTCGCACCCTTGAGGCGCGCACAAAGAACTCACGCGATTCGTCCGCGGGGCGACCGAAAAGCTTGACCAGCGTTGCACCGGGTGCAGAGAACCGCTCAGTCATTTGCGTACTCATATCGGCATTGAGGTTTGCGGCTTCTTTGCGCATCCCTGCGATTCGCGAGCCGAATCGCCTAGCGGGCAAGAGGAAAATTGGCAGCAAAACCAGCGCCAAAACCGTGACTTGCCAAGAAGTCCCTAGCATCACAATGAGCGTAAGTATCAAGGTCACTAAGTTGCTCACGATGCCAGATAATGTTCCGCTGAAGGCCTGCTGCGCACCAATGACATCGCTGTTGAGTCGGCTGACTAAAGCACCCGTTCTGGTCCGGGTAAAAAATGCTATTGGCATCTTTTGTACGTGATCGAAAACTGCGCGGCGCAAATCCAAGATCACATCCTCGCCTAGCTGAGAAGAAATCCAGCGCACGACTAAGCCAACTCCAGCGTCAGCCACCGCGACTAGCGCAATCATGCCCGCCAAAAGCAAAATCAATTGGAGGGTGGTGCGAGCAACGATCGCATTCACAATTTGGCCAGCCAAGAGCGGGGTGGCCACGGCGATAAACGCGGAGACTATCGAGAGTAAGACGAAGACCACCAGCCGGAGTCGGTAAGGCTTTGCGAAGGTAATCGTGCGCCTGACCGTGTCTTTGCTGACGCCGCCGTCGTCCTTTTTCGCACCGGCCGTACTCCAGAGCGATTGCCAGGCAGCGCCTTCCATGCTCATAACTGAAATTCCTCCTTGGCCGCCCCAATGGTTGCTCTCTTTGTACCTTAGCGCCAGATACTGACAGTTTGTTCCCAAGCCGAGTTATCCACAGGGTAGGTCTGCCCATATACGAGGCACTTTGGAGATCGTATCGTTGGACGAAAAGTTGCTCCCTTTGGAAAGCGGTATCAGTGCTCAACCAATCAACGTCACCGTTGCGGGTGCTTCATCTAAGCACCGAAGCGTGGGCTGTATTGCAGCAAAATGCGGCAAACGACCTAGCGGCCAATCCTGACCAGGCGGAGCTCGCCGGTCTGTCCATGACCATCGATCGCGAAATGCTTGAACATGATTGGCTCGACGCTATTTTACTTTATTTGTCCGCGCCAACGCGGCTGATCATGGACGCTCGAATCGCCGGGATTTCCGGGCTAAGCCAATTTAGCTTCGCTGGCGGGCATTGCGTCGCCAGTTTCCAGCGCCGTCGCACATACACATTCGAAGGAAAAGAAGTGATCTCTGGCGAAGAAGACCTCATTGAGTTGATGCTTTTCGACGAGAAAGATTTCTGGGCCGCCGCACGTCGCACGCTGCCACCGCTGAACCAATTGCGTGCATCAGCAGGCTCAACCGACGCAGCACCCGAATCGAATTCTGCCGTGGACGCTGAATCGAGCGTGTCAGCTTCGGTGCTTACCCGTTCAACTGGCGAAGATCTCATCTGGTCTGGTCACTGGCTTGTCACGATGGGAAAGTTACATGCGCTGCAAAGGTTTGACGATCGCCTGATTGCCAAGCCTTAGCCGGTTGGTGCCCTCGCTCGAGAGCTGATATTCGCTTTAGTGGGCAGTCACGAAATTCTCGCTATGGCAGGGGTTTGACCGTGTCCGAGTCGAGATTAGGGCTCGATCCGCTGGATGCGGCAAAGCTAGCCGAGCTGCTCAACCAATCCTCGGAGCGGCTCCGGCAAGCTGGTGACGGAGTAGCTGCTGTGTTGCGGCATGCGCTCTGGCATGGTCCCGACAGTGTCAGATTTCGTGGCCGCTGGCCAGCACATCAGTCTGCATTGCAGACCGTGGCCACCGGATTAAGCTCCGCGGCCGAAGAAGTGCTGAAAAACATCAAAGAACAAGTAGCCACCAGCGCAGTAGACCGCGCAGAAGGACAGTCGCCCGGTTTCACCGGCTCAATGATGACAGGAACAATCATCACCGGCGCAAAAACAGTCAATTCCAGCAATGTGATTCAGGACGGGTTGTCTTGGGTAGCGGATCAAATTCGCGTCAAGCCGATCTCTCGTGAAGCAGATAATGCTGAACAACAGTTGTTTCACCTCGGCGGGGTAATTGGCGACATGCTCTCGGGACGGTCCGCGACGATCTCCGAGCTGATAGCGGCAAGCACGCTGGCCGCCGGGACGCTAATCTCCGGCGGGATCTCGTTTGCCACGCTTGGTCATCTGAGCCCCAATTGGTTTGCGGACGGCAAGGCCCAAGTTGGTGCACCTCTTACAGTGTCCAGTGGTACCGAGCTTCGTAATGATCGCCGCCCACTGACCCGGCCCGAGTCGATCGCAGATATTTTCCAAAGTGTGGTCAGCGCTTACGATGCCAAGAACAGCCCGGATGCTGCTGCTGGCGACATTCGAATCGTAAAGATTGAACACCCCGAAGGCTCCGTCGGCTACACCGTAAATATTCCAGGAACTGAGGATTGGGGAGCTTCCGGCGGCAGTAATGGCCGCGATATGACCGGGAATCTCAAAATCATTTCCGGGCAGCTGAGCACGGGAAGTGAAGAAGTACTTCTCGCGATGAGAAAGGCTGGTATCCGGCCCGATGATCCGGTGATGTTGGTTGGGCATAGCCAAGGCGGGATGATCGCCGGGAATTTGGCTTCTGATCCAGCGGTCCTGAAACAATTCAACGTGACCAACCTCATCGCGGTCGGCTCGCCAATTGATGGCATCAACATTGACTCGCGGATTAATGTTCTTAGCGTCGTTCACCGGGGAGATATCGTGCCAAAACTCGATCTAGCCGGCATTAAAACTGATGGAACGCTGCTGCTGCCGCGCACAAACATCAGCTCCATCACCATGGACGATCCAGCCCTTGATCCCGCGGCGCTCAAACAACGAACGGAAAATGGCGGAGCGTTGGGCGGCGATGGCTATTTGATTGAAAATAATCATGACTTCCGCTTGTATCGGACCGATCTAGCCAAGGTTTCGCAATACCTCGGTATTCTGAGCTATCAGAATCAATCCGCAACTCAGCAGTTCATCGCGGGAAAAGGCGACTCCGTGAGCGCCGTCGATATTCCGGTTCAAGGAGCAGTTCATGACAATTCGCCGAAAGCTGATGGTCGTGCGGATCATTGGAGTCGTCGCCTGGCTATCAACTTCATGCTCCGCTGCCGGACCGAAGCCCGACGATGCCACCATTTCAGCAAATATGAAGGCTGCGCTCACCAAAATCACTGGCGTGGTCGACGTAGTAGCCAAATACGCCGGTTCAGCGGGGATGGGGTCCACCATGCTCGTCACGGTCAACATTGCCTCTGCCGACAAAGCCGCGGCCGTCCAAACCTTGAAAGCGGCAGTTAAAGCGGTTGTGGAAAATTCCACGGCAGCCAGCCCAACAACGGATGTGGATCTGGGCTGTAACTACGGCGGAACAAACGGCCAGTCCATTGACCTCACCGCAATCAGCCTGAGCCAGAATCCGACGCTTTCCGAGTTACGTGACTATGTCAAGAATTCCTGAGCCACAGAAAGCCGAAACATCGGGAAATACAATCGAGTCCTCTAAACGTTGCGACTGGTAGTCTTCAGCAAGCTAGAGCCCCTAAGAACAGGATTTTCAGATGAATCGCCGCAAGATCACCCTCGTTGGCCTACTCGCCAGCCTCGCACTCGTCGTCGCCGGTTGCGGCACGGGCGGTTCAACTAATTCAAATTCCGGTGGCGACACCTCGTTAAGCGCAGTCCAAAGCAAAGGCGAAATCGTGATCGCCACTGAAGGTACTTACAAGCCTTTCAGTTTCCACGAGAACGGTGGCTCAGGCGCGCTCACCGGTTACGACGTCGCAATCGCCCAAGCAGTTGCCGGCAAGCTCGGAGTCAAAGTTAACTTTCAAGAAACACAGTTCGACGGCATTTTCGCAGGCTTGGACGCGAAGCGTTTCGATGCGATCGCGAATCAGATTTCCATCAATCCAGACCAGCAAAAGAAGTACGAGCTCTCCACACCGTACACCGTCTCTACTGGTGTGATCGTGACCAAAGCAGACAATAACTCGATCAAGTCACTTGAGGACCTCAAAGGCAAAACTACCGCGCAGTCCCTGACCAGCAACTGGTACAAACTTGCCACGGACGCCGGCGCAAACGTTCAAGGCGTTGAGGGTTGGGCCCAATCAGTGGCGCTACTGCAACAGGGCCGGGTGGACGCCATCGTCAATGACAACCTGACCTACCTCGATTTCGCCAAGACCTCTCCTGACTCGGGCCTGAAAATCGCGGCAGAAACCACTGATAAGTCATCAAGTAAGTCATCAAGTGCCTTTGCGCTACCTGAACCGTTACCGGTTTTATGAATCGCCCCGGTGTGTCCGGAGACTTTCTTGTTTGAGAGGATCAGGACATGGCAGGGAAAACTACGACACGGTATCCGCAGGAGTTGAAGGATCGTGCGGAGATGGAGGGTGCGTCTTCGGAGTGGGCGGCGATGCAAAAAGTTGCCCAGCTTTTGGGTGTGGGTGTGCCGGAAACGGTGCGTAAATGGGTCCGGCAAGCCGAGATCGATGTTGGTACTAGAACTGGAACAACGAGCACGGAATCGGCCGAGCTGAAACGGTTACGGCGTGAGAACGCTGAGCTGAAACGGGCGAACGCGATCCTTCGGAGTGCTTCAGCTTTTTTCGCGGTCGAACTCGACCGCCACAACACTGATCGTGAAATACATCAAGGACCATGCCGGTCACCGCGAGAATAATGGATTGCGGTGGGGTGTCGAGTCGATCTGCCAGGTGCTTACTGGGACGGGGTGAAGACCACCCCGTCCACGTACTACGAATGGGTGGATAAAACACGATCTCACCGAGAACAACGTGATGAGGTGCTCAAGCCCGTGATCCAGAAGGTGTATGCCGCTAATTACGGGGTTTACGGCACCAGGAAAGTCTGGTTGGCGATGAACCGTGAAGGTGTGCCGGTGGCCAGGTGCACGGTAGAACGGCTCATGGGGTTACTTGGCATACAGGGTGCGGTCCGTGGCAAGGTCAAACGCACCACGATCAAAGACTCGAAGGCGGCCCGAGCGAAGGACTTGGTCCGCCGTGATTTCACACCAACGGCACCGGATCGGCTATGGGTAGATGATTTCACCTATGTTTCGACCTGGTCCGGGTGGGTCTATGTTGCCTTCGTGATCGATGCTTACTCTCGGAGGATCCTGGGCTGGTCAGCGAGTGCTTCTATGAACACCGTGCTAGTGCTCAACGCAGTTAATCAGGCAATCTGGAGTCGTGAACGGGCCGGGGCTGAGATTTCCGGGGTGATTCATCATCACGATGCCGGGGCTCAATACGCCTCCTTGGCCTTCACCGAACGCCTGGCCCAGGCCGGTATCCGCCCCTCGATCGGTTCTGTTGGTGATAGTTACGACAACGCCTTGGCGGAAACCATCAACGGGCTTTATAAGACCGAGCTGATCAAACCCGGCAAGCCCTGGCGGACTCTAGAAGAAGTCGAAATCGGCACCGCTGAATGGGCCGATTGGTACAACCACCGAAGGCTCTACCAGTACTGCGGAGACATCCCACCAGTAGAGCTAGAAAACCACTACTACAATCACTACCAGAGCACGGCAGCCGCCGACAGGCTCATCGTCTGAGAAACCCTCCGGACACACCGGAGCGGTTCACTGCGCTTGCGATTCGGAATGGTTGGTTTCACACCGGGGATATGGTGCGAAGAGATGCAGACGGGGTCTATTTTATTGTGGACCGCAAGAAGGACATGATTTTACGCGGCGGCTATAACGTGTATCCGCGTGAGGTTGAAGAAGTGTTGTACGAACATCCTGCGGTTGCTGAAGCTGCGGTAATTGGCCGGCCCGATGAGCTGCATGGTGAAGAAATCTACGCCGTGGTTGGTATCAAGCCAGAAGCTGATGGTGACCGTGAAGCACTGGCCATCGAAATCAAGGAATTCGCTAAGGAACGCCTTGCCGCCTACAAATTTCCGCGGCACGTGCTGATCATTGATGCGTTACCCAAGGGACCCACAGGGAAAATCTTGAAACGCGAAATTCAGGTCTGAACAAAATGGCGCCGATTTTCGGAGCCGTAACAGAAGCCCGTCAGATAAATGCAAGGAGCAATGGTGACTGAAACGACAGACAATCCAGCAACAGATAGCTTGGCTGGTAAGACCATCATCATGTCCGGTGGCTCGCGTGGTATCGGTTTAGCAATCGCGCTTCGGGCGGCGGCCGATGGTGCCAATATCGTGTTGATTGCAAAAACAGATCAGCCTGACCCGCGGCTCGAAGGGACCATCCATACCGCAGCCTCGGCAATTGAGGCCGCCGGCGGTAAAGCACTGCCTATTCTGGGTGACATTCGCTCTGACGAAACCATTGCGCAGGCAGTCTCCGCCGCCGTGGAAAACTTTGGTGGCATAGATATTGTGTTGAACAACGCAAGTGTTCTGTACTTGGCAAAAACCGGCGAAGTGCAGCCTAAACGATACGATCTGATGCAAGGTGTGAATGTGCGCGGTACATTCATGCTCACGCAAGCGAGTCTGCCGCACCTACTCAAGGCAGAGAATCCGCACATTTTGACACTCAGCCCACCGCTGAATCTTTCCCAGAAGTGGCTGGCCGCACATCCGGCTTACACGCTGGCAAAATATGGCATGACGCTAAACGCGCTCGGGTTTGCGGCTGAATTTGCCGATCGCGGCATCGCATCAAATGCGTTGTGGCCACGGACCGGCATCGCGACTGCCGCCGTCGCCAATCTTTTGGGCGGGGACGAGATGATCCGTCGCGCTCGGAAGCCCGAGATCATGGCCGACGCCGCGCATGTTGTGTTAACGTCGCGGGGTCTGACCGGACAAACGTTAATTGACGACGAGGTCCTTCGCACTGTGGGAGTCAAGGATTTCAGCCACTATGCGGTTGATCCAACGGCAGAGCTTTTTATGGATATCTACATCGACAACTAAGCCGATCCTGGGATGCATTTTCGGCCCGGGGTGATCGATTCGACCTACCGAATCGATCACCCCGGGCCGAAAATGCATCCCAGGACGGAATCTTGCGCTAGCGACCGACCTTGCCGGTTAGGGAAGCGATCGGGCGCAGGAATAGCGGTTGAGCTAAGACCCAGGCTGCCGCCATCACAATCAGCGAAAGCGCAAAGATGCCAAAGCCCCACCAATTGACTTCATCGGATCCGCCATACATGTGGTTGAGGTTACGCAGTGCTCCGGTTGCCAGCACCAAAGTGACATGCACGATGATAAACAGCACGAAATAGAGCATTACCGGGAAATGCACGGCCCGGGCGACTTCAATCTTGTAGAACTTATTCAGCTTCGTCGCATTTTTTGGCCAGGCACCAGACATCCGCAGTCCAGTGATGAAGGCTAACGGCGCCGCGATGAAGACGGTGATGAAGTAGGTCAACAGTTGCAGTGCATTGTAGTTAACCCAGCCATCGTCAGTCGGCCAGTTCAACGACAGGTACTGAAGGCCAGCTGAGATTGCATTAGGGAAAACATCCCAGCTAGTTGGCACAATACGAGTCCACTGACCGGTTGAGAACAGCACGATGACAAAAATGATCCCGTTGAGGAACCAGAACGCGTCCAAAGTCAGATGGAACCAAAGTTCCAGGCTGATCTTTTTTGGCGCGTTCTTGGTCTTAATGAAGCCTTTATTGTTTCGAGTCCAATACGCTGCTGGCCTGGCGGTAGTGCGAACTTGCCAGCCAGTGCGAATGATAAGCAGCAAAAAGAAGCCGTTGAGAAAGTGTTGCCAGCTAAGCCAGGCCGGGAACCCCACGGGCGCGCCGTCTGGCAGCTCAGACTGACCGGGGTAGTCGTGCATGAAACTCTTGACCGAATCAAGCTCTATAAACCAACGAGCGGCAAAAACCAGAATGACCAAAACCACTAAGGCGGCTGGAACAATCCAGACGAGCCTGGCCCATTTTCCCTCTTGCAGCTTTTTATACAGCGCAGACATGAATCCTGCTACCTTTCCGACGGTACGACGTTCAGTTGGAGCGGGATTTAATGGCGTCAATCAGTTGCGGCACCACTTTGAAAACATCGCCAACAATGCCAAAATCGGCAACTTCAAAAATGGGGGAGTCAGGGTCCTTGTTGATCGCAACGATCGTTTTGGAAGTCATCATGCCGGCGCGATGCTGAATTGCGCCAGAAATACCCAACGCAATATATAGCTGCGGAGAGACGCTCACACCAGTCTGGCCAACTTGCATTGGCTGATCGACGTAGCCAGCATCAACGGCTACCCTAGCGGCTCCAACTGCCGCGCCGAGGGCATCAGCAAGCTGTTCTACTAAGACAAGATTTTCCTTGGAGCCGAGGCCACGGCCACCAGAGGCAACCTTTTCAGCGGTGCGCAACTCTGGGCGAGCAGAAACTGTTGCTGGGTTGAACTGATCGATCAGCGCAACCGCAACATTGCTTACCGAGATATCCAATGCTTCAACTGAAGGTTGGGCGGCAGGCGCGTGCGTTTCAACGGCCCCTTGCCGGATTGTCAAAATTGGCAATCCAGCCTCAACCGATGATTCGACGGTGTACTCGCCACCAAAGACTGAATGTGTGGCGATGATGCGATCTGCTTCAGATCGCACGGCAACGACGTCGGCCGCAAATCCAGCATTAGCGCGCACGGCTAGCCGTCCAGCGACTTCCCGGCCATCAATTGAGTTTGCAATCGACACTGCGGCGGGCTGCAATGCGGACACGGCCGCAGTCAACGCTTCCAGCTGTGGTGCGACCAATACCGTGCCGCTTTCCGGCGCGACGGCGCTATAGATCTGCGCAGCGCCAAGAGCGCCAAGATCGCTGACGTTCTGTTCGGTGAGCGGTGCTGCCGAGGCGAGCACCGCGATCGGGGTCCCAAGCTCTGATGCCGCGCCCAAAAGTCCGCGCGCGCTTCCGGCTAGTTCGCCGCTACGGTTGATTTCAACAAGTACCAAAATGTTCGACATTATGCAGTCCTCCTAGACCAAGCGCCCAGCAACAAGGAATTCGGCCAACTCAGCCGCAGCATTCCCGTCATCAACAATTTTCTTACCGGCGGCGCGCGGCGGGCGTTCGCCAACGCTGACAATCACGGAGCGTCCCTCAGCGGGCGCGCTGATTCCCAGCTCACCAAGCGAGAGGACAGTGACCGGCTTCTTCTTAGCCGTCATGATCCCCTTAAAATTTGGAAAGCGCGCTTCTGCAGAGCGTTCGGTCACGGTAACGACGGCAGGCAACGGTGCGTGCACGTTGAAAGTGCCGTCATCGCCTTGCCGCTCACCGGAAACTGAGCCTTCTTGGATGTCTGCTGAAAGCAGTGAACCCAGCAAGGGCAAGCCCAGATGTTCAGCAATCATGGCCGGAACTACACCAGCGCGTCCGTCGGTCGATTCATTGCCAGCAATGACGACGTCGAATCCGGTCAGTTTCACCGCCGCCGCAAGTGCTGCTGCGGTGCGAGTTACGTCAGCTCCCGCGAGGCCGTCATCGAGCACATGAACCGCTGAATCTGCACCCATGGAGAGTGCTTTACGCATCGCTTGTGTCGCATCGGTTGGCCCCATGGACAGCACCACGACTTCAGTCTTCTTGTCTGAATCTTTGTATTGCAGTGCAACTTCCAGCGCTCGTTCGTTGATTTCGTCGGCGATGGGGTCGCTGGCCTGGCGGTCTAGCCAGCCTGTGGTCGGATCCAGCTTTCGTTCTTCGCCGGTATCTGGGACTTGCTTCACAAGCACGATGATCTTCATTGATTCGTTCCTTTTGGGTCGAAATTTTTCAGCTGTTCCCTCAGGGGCGGCCTGGATCCGCACCGTGATTGTTTCACGAGATTGGACCGCGTTGATGCTTTGCCAATTATCCTACGAACAATTCGCCGGCCTCAGCTTTTGCTACTAAGGACTCCGGCGGCGCGAATTGTGGACCGTAACGCTCCGCAAGCTCGCGAGCTCTTGCGACAAATCCTGCCAGCCCACCCTGATATCCATTGATGTATTGAATAACGCCGCCGGTCCACGCTGGGGTTCCAATGCCAAGGATTGAACCAATATTGGCATCGGCAACCGAATGTAGAACACCTTCATCGAAACACTTAACGGTTTCGAGCGATTCAGCAAACAGCATGCGTTCCTTCATATCTTCGAAAGGGATCTGTTGGCTTCCACCGAAAACTTCTGTCAAACCAGACCAGAGACCCGTGCGGTTACCGTCGAGGTAATCATAAAATCCAGCGCCCTTCAGCCGACCGCCTCGAGACAATTCCAACATTTTGTCGAGAACTGCATAGGCGGGGTGCTCGAAGTACGCCGGCCCGCTCGGATCAGCGTGCGAGGCGTCCCTGCTGGCAAGGCGAATCTTATTCATCAGCTCCAGGTTCAGCTCGTCGGCCAACTGTAACGGCGGTGCCGGGTAGCCAGCTTGCGATCCCGCTTGTTCGATCGAAACCGCGCTGATGCCTTCACCCAGCATGCCCAGGGCCTCGTTCATAAACGTCGCAATGACCCGACTGGTGAAGAAGCCACACCGGTCACTAACGACGATGGGCGTTTTGCGGATTTGCATCGCGAGGTCAAAGGCGCGGGCCAGGGTGGTCGGGGAAGTATTGGCCCCGGTGATAATTTCCACCAACGGCATCTTGTCCACGGGGGAGAAGAAGTGCAGGCCGATGAAGTTCTCTTGGTTCTGAACGCCTTCAGCTAGCGAGGCGATCGGCAGCGTGGAGGTATTTGAAGCTAGCAAAGCATCAGCAGCTACGATGCTCTCGATTTCTTGGAACGCTTGTTGTTTGACTTCGACACTTTCGAAGACCGCTTCGATGACCAGATCGCAGCCAGCTAAATCTGCAGCTTCCGTGGTGGGAACAATTTTCGCCAACAGGGCTTGAGCCTTTTGAGTTGTTGACTTTCCCCGAGCGATCTCCTTTTCCAGCAGCTTCGCTGAGTAGGCCTTACCCCGTTCTGCTGCCTCAAGAGATACATCTTTGAGTACCACGTCGATTCCCGCTTTGGCGCAGACATAGGCGATGCCCGCGCCCATCATGCCAGCACCCAGAACCGCTACCTTTTGTGCGACAGCTTTTTCGATGCCCTTGGGTCGGCTAGCGCCAGAACTGATTTGAGCTAGATCAAAGAAAAAGGCTTTGGTCATTTTTTTCGACACTTGACCGGTGACTAACTCAACGAAGTAACGCGACTCGATGTGTAATGCGGTTTCGAAATCTACCTGTGCTCCCTCAACCGCAACCGCCAAAATGGCGCGGGGTGCCGGATAGTTAGCGCCCTTGAGTTGTTTGCGGAGATTTGCCGGAAATGCTGGCAAATTCGCAGCTAGCGCTGGCGTAGCAGGGGTGCCGCCCGGAATTCGGTACTTTGGCACATCCCATGGTTGCGTCGCGGACGGGTTCGCCTTGAGCCAAGCCTTTGCCGCTGGGAGTAGCTGCTCAACGGATCCAACTACTTCATGAATCAAGCCAATTTCCAAGGCTTTCGCCGGGGCGTATTTTTGCCCCTGTAACAAGACCTTCATTGCCGCATCCGCAATACCCAGCATTCGTACCGTGCGGACTATTCCACCACCACCGGGAAGCAGCCCAAGCGTCACCTCTGGTAGCCCGAGTTGCACACCCTTGACGTCCGCCGCGATCCGATAATGGGTAGCTAGGGCAATCTCCAAACCGCCGCCAAGGGCAGTGCCATTGAGGGCAGCAACCACTGGCTTGCCGAAAGTTTCCAGGATGCGCAACTGCGATTTTATCTCGGTAGCTAAGTCCAGGATTTCCTGGGCTTGCTCCGGCTGCGCGGCAGAAAGCTGGCTGAGGTCTCCGCCGGCAAAGAAGGTCTTCTTGGCAGAAGTTAGCACTACGCCGGAAATTGAATCCTTCTCTACGACTAACCTGTCCACCGTTGCGCGCATTGATTTGGTGTAGGAGTCGTTCATGATGTTGGCGGATTGGGCCGGATCGTCGATCGTGAGAATCACGACGCCGTCGTCGTCTTGTTGCCAGCGAATGATGTTCGGTTCGATGCTGTTCTGCTCGGTCATTATCAGAGATTCCTTTGGCCTAGACGCGTTCGATCAAAGTGGCAACACCCATACCGCTGCCAATGCACAAGGTGATGACAGCGCGGCGGAGATTTCTACGTTCCAACTCGTCAACCATCGTGCCCAGAATCATTGCGCCGGTTGCTCCGAGTGGGTGCCCCATGGCAATTGCTCCACCATTGACGTTGAGCTTCTCAGAAGGAATGTTCATATCGCGTTGATACTTCAGCACCACAGAAGCGAAAGCTTCGTTGATTTCGAATAGATCAATGTCATCCACGCTAAGCCCAGCTGTCCTTAGCAATTTTTGGGTGGCCGGAGTTGGCCCGGTCAGCATAATTGTCGGGTCAGCGCCACTTGTTGCGGTAGCGACAATTCGTGCTCGCGGCGTCAAGCCTAAATCTGCGCCGACTTGCTCGGAACCGACCAAAACAAGTGCAGCACCGTCCACGATTCCAGAGGAATTCGCGGCGGTGTGTACATGGTCGATCTTTTCTACCTGGTGATATTTCTGCAGCGCGACCGCATCGAAGCCACCCATCTCGCCCATGGTGGCAAACGCTGGATTCAGCGAACCGAGGGATTGCACTGTAGAGCTGGGGGGGCGATGCTCGTCATGATCCAGAATCATTAATCCATTCTGATCTAGAACCGGAATGACGGAGTTGCTGAAGTAGCCTTGCTGCCAGGCATTTTCGGCACGTTGCTGTGACTGCACGGCGTAGCCATCCACATCGTCGCGGCTAAAGCCCTCAATGGTGGCAATCAAATCCGCACCAATTCCTTGCGGTACAAAGTAGCTGTCGAAGTTTGTTGCCGGGTCCATCGCCCAGGCGCCGCCGTCTGAGCCGATGGGAACTCTGGACATCGATTCGACGCCGCCGGCGATGATCAAGTGGTCCCAACCGGAGCGAACTTTCTGGGCCGCAGTATTTATTGCCTCCAACCCCGATGCGCAAAAGCGGTTGAGCTGAACGCCACCGACTGTATTGGGCAAACCGGCGGCAAGCACAGCGGTGCGGGCGATGACCACACCCTGATCTCCGACCGGAGACACGACGCCAAGAACAACGTCATCAATCCGATCTACGTCCAGGTTGGGATTGCGTTGGCGAAGGGCGTCAATTTGGCCCACCAGAAGTAAAATCGGCTTAGCCCCGTGCAGGGCACCATTCTTTCCGCGCCCGCGCGGGGTTCGAATTGCGTCGTAAATAAAAGCCTCTGTGCTCACGCTTACCATTCCTTTCATCGGTCCGTCAGCTGGCCCGCAAAGCCAGTTCCGACGACGTTCTTGTCGCTAGGGCAATCGTGCAAGACTATTGGCGCAGCGTCAATAGACTCGCATTGGTTCTTATTTAGTCGATAGAGTTTCGAGAGTTTTGAGATGTTCGCCGCCAGATTGCACGGTTTGCGGAATAGCTTCACTGATAATTGCGAAGAGCGCGCCCGCTAGCAGCGAATGAGTTTGTTTTCGGCTGAGTGTCTTGCGGACTAACCACTCACGGCCACCACTTCGAGCGAGTTGACCAAAGACCCGAAGCATGGCTCGGATTTGCGTACGATTGCCACCAGCGCTGCTAAGTCCCATGGAGGCCATGAGTCGATCAACTGAGACGTTTTCGGCGGTTATTAAAATCTGTTCCAGCTCAGGGTCCTTACCTAATCCATTGGAGCTCATGGCTGAGAGCCAGGCGAGGCCCGCATTTTCCAGGTAGTCCAAGAACCAAGCAACTCCGGCGTCAACCCGCTCCGCCATTGTTCCTTCGGTGGAACTGCGGAAATCCATCGCCGGCATCGTGGCAGTATTGCGAATTACCTCAAGATAGATTTCTCGTTTGGAGCCAAAATAATGGTTTACCAAGCCACGAGCGACGCCGGCCTGGCTGGCAATGTGACTCAGCGAGACTTCGGCGTAGGGTAGCTCTGAAAATAGCTGTTTGGCGCAGGCGAAAATTTGCTCGCGCCGTTCATCGGGGCTTAGCCGTTGCCAGCGTGGTTCGGACTGCTCTTGCGGGGCAGGCAGATTACTCATGCAAACGACTCCTTAACCAACGATGAGGGTATTGCTTATTGACGCTCTGCCAATTATTGCGGATTATTGACGTTGTGCCAACTGTTTTCCGGTACTAATTGTCCGACTCGATGAAAGTGAAAACTCGGTGATCACTGTTACTGGCACAGCCCAGCATGAAGCGTGGCAGCAAAAGAGCATGCCTGACGTCGAAGAAGTGCGGCCAGGTGTCTGGTCGATTCCGGTGCTCTTTCCTCGAAACCCGCTTCGCTACACCTTGAGCTATCTTTTGCTTGGCACTGCTGGTGCGGTCTTGGTTGATCCGGGTTGGGATAGCGACGAAGGCTGGCAGAAACTGCTCGCGGGCCTTGAGCATGTTGGATTCCCGGTTGAGGATCTCACCGGGATTGTGGTTAGCCACTTCCATCCCGATAATTTGGGCATGGCGGCCCGGCTAAAAGCGGCCTCCGGTGCTTGGATCGGCTTGGGAAGCAAGGAGGGCATTCAGCGGGGCAACGTTGATCGACCGGAAGATTTTGCCGCCGCAGATCTGGCTAAGTTTGCACGTTGGGGTGTGCCCGAACCGAAATTGGCCGAGGTTACCTTTTCAGCCGCTGCTTGGGCTGCGACTAGCGCTAGTCACGAGCCGGACTTACGTTTCGACGACGGTGATTATTTACCTCTTGACGGCACCCGAATTCAGGTGCTGTTCACGCCAGGACACGCCCCAGGGCACATTTGCCTTTGGGACGAAAAAAATCGTTGCTTTTGACGGGAGATCACGTTTTGCCACGAATCACGCCGCACATTTCCTTGGAGCCGTTTGGTGCGCCAAATCCTTTACAGGAGTACTACGAGTCGCTAGCGCGGGTTGATTTGCCTGCGGAACCTGACGAGATAGAGGTTTTGCCAGGACACGAGTATCGATTTAGCGGTTTACATGAGCGAATCGCGGAGATTGTGGCGCACACAGATCAACGCTCCGCTGAAGTTCGGCGGGTACTCAGTAACAATAATCCGGTAAATGTTTGGGAAGTTGCCCGTTCGCTGACTTGGTCTCGGGGCTGGGAGTCTTTGGCTGGATTTACCTTGCGGCTTGCGCTGGCTGAGACCGCCAGCCATTTGGTCTATTTGCGCTCCCAAGGAGTTGCGGTCAATATCGAGGCGCTGGAGGCGGACAGCCGAGGTTGATTAGCTGTCGCACTATGATCGTGAACTATGAAGGTAACGATCCTTGACGACTATTTCGATACGCTTCGAAACCTGCCCTGTTTCAGTAAACTTTCGGCGCACGAAGTCACGGTGTGGTAAGACCACGTCCAAGATGTCGATCAGCTTTCTGAACGGCTAAAAGAGACAGAAGCTTTGGTCTTGATTCGGTAGCGGACCAAGATTGACGCCGCACTTTTGGACAAACTGCCAGCATTGAAACTGATAAGTCAGCGCAGCGTTTACCCACACGTCGACGTCGATGCATGTACCCGCAATGGCGTCCTACTTTCCTCGAATATGCACTCGGATACGCCGCAGCGGAACTTAGCTGGGCGCTCATCTTGGCGAGCGCGCGACAGATCCCACAACAAGTTGCATCGCTCAAAGCCGGTGCTTGGCAAATGGGTGTTGGACGTGCCTTGCGTGGGCGGACGCTCGGGATTTTTGGTTACGGCAGGATCGGCAAAGTAGTTGCCGGTTACGGTCGAGCCTTCGGGATGAAAGTGCTTATCTGGGGTCGAGAAAACTCCTTGAATCGCCCCGGTGTGTCCGGAGGGTTTCTCAGACGATGAGCCTGTCGGCGGCTGCCGTGCTCTGGTAGTGATTGTAGTAGTGGTTTTCTAGCTCTACTGGTGGGATGTCTCCGCAGTACTGGTAGAGCCTTCGGTGGTTGTACCAATCGACCCATTCAGCGGTGCCGATTTCGACTTCTTCTAGAGTCCGCCAGGGCTTGCCGGGTTTGATCAGCTCGGTCTTATAAAGCCCGTTGATGGTTTCCGCCAAGACGTTGTCGTAACTATCACCCACAGAACCGATCGAGGGGCGGATACCGGCCTGGGCCAGGCGTTCGGTGAAGGCCAAGGAGGCGTATTGAGCCCCGGCATCGTGATGATGAATCACCCCGGAAATCTCAGCCCCGGCCCGTTCACGACTCCAGATTGCCTGATTAACTGCGTTGAGCACTAGCACGGTGTTCATAGAAGCACTCGCTGACCAGCCCAGGATCCTCCGAGAGTAAGCATCGATCACGAAGGCAACATAGACCCACCCGGACCAGGTCGAAACATAGGTGAAATCAGCTACCCATAGCCGATCCGGTGCCGTTGGTGTGAAATCACGGCGGACCAAGTCCTTCGCTCGGGCCGCCTTCGAGTCTTTGATCGTGGTGCGTTTGACCTTGCCACGGACCGCACCCTGTATGCCAAGTAACCCCATGAGCCGTTCTACCGTGCACCTGGCCACCGGCACACCTTCACGGTTCATCGCCAACCAGACTTTCCTGGTGCCGTAAACCCCGTAATTAGCGGCATACACCTTCTGGATCACGGGCTTGAGCACCTCATCACGTTGTTCTCGGTGAGATCGTGTTTTATCCACCCATTCGTAGTACGTGGGACGGGGTGGTCTTCACCCCGTCCCAGTAAGCACCTGGCAGATCGACTCGACACCCCACCGCAATCCATTATTCTCGCGGTGACCGGCATGGTCCTTGATGTATTTCACGATCAGTGTTGTGGCGGTCGAGTTCGACCGCGACAAAAGCTGAAGCACTCCGAAGGATCGCGTTCGCCCGTTTCAGCTCAGCGTTCTCACGCCGTAACCGTTTCAGCTCGGCCGATTCCGTGCTCGTTGTTCCAGTTCTAGTACCAACATCGATCTCGGCTTGCCGGACCCATTTACGCACCGTTTCCGGCACACCCACACCCAAAAGCTGGGCAACTTTTTGCATCGCCGCCCACTCCGAAGACGCACCCTCCATCTCCGCCACCATGCGCACCGCACGATCCTTCAACTCCTGCGGATACCGTGTCGTAGTTTTCCCTGCCATGTCCTGATCCTCTCAAACAAGAAAGTCTCCGGACACACCGGGGCGATTCAGCTAGCCACTTACGTGCTGCCGCGGGTGCTGCAGACGACGGCGTGGAAAGAGATGGGGCGACGACTGCGAATTCGGGTCGGCGAACCGCCACAAACGGTGCACGGACTGCGCCAAGGTGGTGAGCTAGATATTGCTCTGGTGTACCAAATGGGCCAGAGCGGCTTGGCCTGGCCACACACTCTGCACCGGCAATGGGTCGGTGACGATTTGTTCAAAGTCGTCTTACCGCGCGGCTGGGGAATGAGCGATGGCGCTCGAATGTCCGCCACGCAGCTCACCGAAATGCCCTGGATCATGCACCACCCTGGCACCTCAGATGCCACCGTAATCGAACGGCTTTTTGCCTCGTGCAATCTGCACCCGCAAGTAGTCGCTTATAGCGATGATTTCAACGCAAGCCTGGCTTTGACCGGCGCAGGGCTAGGCGCTTCGCTGGTTCCTGAACTAGTGCTGCGAAATAGTCGCGAAAAGTTTGTGGTGGTTGACGTACCAGAAATTCGGCTAGCCAGAAGAATCTTTGCGCTCCGAATGCAGGAAAACTCGCAAGATCAAGGTTCCGCAAATACCGATAATTCAGACGAAACCGTGGCCGGACTATTCGTTGATCTGCTTGCTAATGCCTTTGCGGAGGCGGTTGCTGATTGACGCCTCCGCAGCGGGAACGCTATTTACCAGCCGGCGCAATCACCTTGGTGATGACCTGATGTTTTACCCCGTTGAATGGCGGGTAGATCATTTTCATGGTGTCCGGCTTAAGCGGCTTATCTAAAATTGCCTTCCGGTGCGTGAAGACATCAATCGAGTTTCGGCCGTGGTAGGCGCCCATCCCACTGGGTCCGACGCCGCCGAAAGGCAGGCCCGGGACCAAGAGGTGCGCGGCTGGTACCGAGAAACACAGCGCTCCCGAAGAGGTGCGTTCGGTAAAGTTTTTCCGAGTGGCCTTATTCTCGCTAAACACATAGAGCGCAAGCGGCTTATCTCGTTCGTTGATAAAAGAAAGAGCCGCCTCTTCATCGGCAACCTCGACGATGGGCAAGATCGGTCCAAAGATCTCTTCTTTCATCACACCATCGTCAGCTGTTGCCCGAACCACGGTTGGTGCTAGATACAGATCGTCTTCTTCAGACTGACCGCCAGTAACAACGTCCAATCCCTTCAGCAGACCGGTCAGCCTGCCGAAATGTCTGCCGTTGATGATTCGCCCATAGTCCGAGCTCTTTCGCGGATCGCGGTCAAACAGTCCTTATAATCGCCTCGGGAAGGACCTTTGCCAAGTTCGCTGCCACTGCGGGAGTAGCTAAAACATAATCTGGTGCCACACAGGTTTGGCCAGCCTTGAGATATTTTCCCCAAGCCAGTCGTTGTGCTGCAGCTTTCAAATCGACAGAATCGTCAAGATAAACGGGCGATTTCCCACCCAGCTCTAAGGTGACCGGAGTCAGGTATTCCGCAGCAGCTCGCATGATGACCTTTGCCACCTGGCCATTGCCGGTATAGAAAATATGGTCGAATCGCTCCGCCAGCAATTCGGTAGTTTCAGGCACGCCGCCTTCAACAACCTGAACGACGTCGCCCAAGTATTCCGGAATCCAGCGCGCCAATGCCGCTGAAGTTGCCGGCGCCAACTCACTTGGCTTCAAAACTACGGTGTTCCCACCAGCAAGCGCCCCCATCACGGGTACTAATGAGAGCTGTACCGGGTAGTTCCACGGCGCGATGACTAGTACTACGCCCAGCGGATCCCGAACAATTTTGGCGCTAGCTGGCATCAACGAAAGCGGAACGGAAGCCCGCTCAGGAGCTAACCACTTGCGTAAATGCTTGGCAGTATGAGTAATTTCATTGCAAACAAAGCCAATCTCGGTCATCCAGGCTTCATCGGGGTGTTTGCGTAGATCTTGCGCCAGCGCTTCAGTGAACTCCCCCGTGCGCTCCACCAACATTCGACGCATCGCGTCCAATCGTGCCAGCTGAACATCGATATCCAGGCCTTCGCCGGTTTCGAATTGTTTCCGTGCCATGCTCACAGCGTCATTGCTCATGGAGCCAACTTACCCGCCAGTAACATATTTTGAAAGCACTTAACCTGGGTGAATTCTGGGACTTTTCTCGGCGAAGACCGGACGGTCGGCGAAGTTAAACTGAGGGCGGGGACCCTCGCCAATCCTAGGATGACGAAAATCCCCGCCCACGGCGGCTCAGTTCTAGCCCGTTAGCTAACTCAGAGCAATTGGGCTCGGACTTCGCGAGTTGCTGCCACTAGATTCCGCAGCGACTCTTCCGTCTCTAAATATCCTCGGGTCTTCAGACCACAATCAGGGTTCACCCAAAGTTGGCGGGCCGGAACATGCGCAACTGCAGTCTGCAAAAGTTCGGCAACTTCAACTTGTCCTGGCACACGCGGGGAACGAATATCGTAGACACCCGGCCCAACGCCACGGCCAAAGCCATGCGTCTCCAGATCATTAACAACTTCCATCCGGGACCGCGCTGCCTCAATCGAGGTGACATCCGCATCCAAACCATCAATGGCGTCGATAATGACGCCAAAATCGGAATAACACAGGTGCGTGTGGATCTGGGTACCGCTAGCTGCACCAGAAGTGGCCAAATGGAACGCCTTAACTGACCAGTCCAAATAGCTCGGTTGTTCGGCTTTACGCAACGGCAGAAGTTCACGAAGTGCTGGCTCATCAACTTGAATGATCTTGATACCGGCAACTTCCAGGTCAGCAATTTCATCGCGTAAGGCGAGAGCCACCTGGTTGGCTGTTTCCTTCAGCGGCTGATCATCTCGAACAAATGACCAAGCCAGAATGGTTACGGGACCGGTCAGCATGCCCTTCATTGGCTTCGAGGTGAGCGACTGCGCGAATGCCGCCCACTCAACGGTGATCGCAGAGCTACGGGTTACGTCGCCCCAAAGAATTGACGGTCGGGTATAACGGCTGCCATAGGACTGGACCCAGCCATGCACTGTGACGTCGAAGCCGTCTAGATTCTCCGCGAAGTACTGCACCATATCGTTGCGCTCAGGCTCGCCATGTACCAGAACATCAAAGCCCAAGTCCTCCTGCAGCTCGACCACGCGGCGTATTTCATCCTGCATGAGCTGCCGGTAGTCGTTCTGGCTGAGCTCACCTTTAATAGCTCTAGCACGAGCTGAACGAATTTCGCTGGTCTGTGGGAATGAGCCGATCGTCGTCGTCGGAAGCGGCGGCAACTGCAGCTCCTCCTGCTGGGTGGCTGCGCGTCGGGCGTATTCATCGCGACTGAAATCCGCTTCGGTCAAAGCCGCAGTGCGCTCCCGAACCTCCCGGCGTCGAACGCCGGCCGCTTCGCTCCGCGAGGCAATGATTCTGCTTGCTTCGGCAATCGCCGGAGCTGCTTTGGCGGGATCCTGTAAGTAGCCAGCTAAGGTGGCAACCTCTTCAGCCTTCTGATCTGCAAAGGCCAGCCAGCTGCTCAATTGCGCATCCAGCTGAATCTCTTCAGCGGCGTCATGCGGCACATGGAAAGCAGAGGTCGACGTCGAGACGGCCACCTCAATACCCGCAGTTTTGAGCGCGTCGAGCTTCGCGGCCGAAGCCGCTAAGTCATTCCGCCAGATATTCTGTCCGTCAACCAGCCCGGCGACCAACGTCTTACCGGCCAAGGCGCTGGCGAGCCCGGACAGGTCTTGCGGAAGATCGCCTTTGAATAGATCAATGTGGAGCGCATCAATCGGCGCTGCCGCAACGGTATTCAGCAAGCCACCTAGCGTGCCATAAGGCGTGCTGACAAGAATTTGCGGCCGCTGAGCTGCCGCGCCGAGTACCTCGTACGCCCGGCTGAATGCAGCGCCCAGTTCGTCTTCGCTGAGTGCACCGTCAACCACCAGAGCTGGTTCATCGAGCTGAATCCAGGAGGCACCTGCCGAGGCGAGGCTTGCCAAAATCTGGGCATAGACCGGCAAAAGTTCATCGAGCTTACTGAGCGGCGAGAATCCTTCGGGTGCACCCTCTTCAGCCTTGCTCAGCAGCAGGAAAGTCACCGGGCCCACCAAATACGGACGGGTTTCAATTCCCTCGGCCAAAACAGTTTCAAAGTCGCGAACGATCTGCCCAGAGCTCAGGGCGAATTCTGTCTGCGGGCCAATTTCTGGTACCAAATAGTGATAGTTGGAATCAAACCATTTGGTCATTTCCAGCGGTTGTTGCTCCTTGTTACCGCGCGCCAAGGTGAAATATCCGTCTAGACCAAGCTGCCCATTCGCGTCCAACAAATTGCCAAACCGTTCGGGCACGGCATTGACATGAGCGGCAGCGTCAAGGACCTGGTCGTAGTAAAAAGGTGCCGGGAACGGCAGCAGCATCTTTAAGTCCAAGCGACTCGAGACGCTTCGCCGTGGACAGTTGAATTGTCTGAGCCACCGAGTTGAGCTGATTCAAATCGGCACGGCCAGCCCAATAGGCTTCGACCGCCTTTTTAAGTTCGCGGCGCGGCCCAATCCTCGGGTATCCGAGTAACGAAGCAGCGGGAAATGCAGTCTTTTCAGTCATAATGATTCCTTTGTGATCTTCGGCTGAGAGCTCAGTTGGTACGGCTGAAGTGACGCAGCCGCCCTGCCGGTCGAGTTGGGCGGAGTAAATTGAGGTTGTCCAACACATCAAGCGCGGCCTGGTGCTGGTTGAAGGTATAAAGATGGATGCCTGGGGCGCCGGCATCGAGCGCAGCATTGGCCAGTTTGACTGTTGCTTGGACACCAACTCGGCGACGTTCACTATCGCTACTCGCTGACGCCAGCGAAGCCATCAGCTCAGGCGCTGGTTCCACGCCAGTCAGCTGGCCCAGCCGTTCTAACCTGCGCAAACTGGTAAACGGCATCACCCCAGGAATAATCGGAATGCTTACGCCGGCGCGGCGCGCTCGCATGACTAGATCTGCGTACTGTTCCGCATGAAAGAACACTTGCGTAATCGCAAAATCGGCCCCAGAACGCTGTTTCGCCAGCAGCACTTCAATATCGTGCCGTTCACTCGGCGACTCAGGGTGCTTGGCCGGATAGGCCGCCACACCAATGGCAACCTTGCCGGCCGCCAGCATCGCAGATCGGCGTTGCTCAACCCGACGCACTAATTCTATCAAATCTTGTGCGTAATTTAGGGCGCCGGTTGGGTGTGCCTCTGATTCTTCGGCGGGCTTGTCTCCACGCAAAGCAAGAATGCCGCGCACGCCGTGTTCCAGCAGATCGGTAATGATTGCTGCAAGCTGATCTGCGGTGTTTCCAATGCAGGTCAAATGTGCCAGCGGTCGTAACGAAGTTTCTTATAATAACCATATGCAGCAGCTCGACCGCGGTATCCCGATTGGAGCCGGAAGCACCATAAGTTACCGAAACATAGTCCGGGTTTGTGCTTTCAAGCTCGCGAATCGTTGTCCAGAGATCTTCGGTGGCCGCTTCGCTGCGTGGCGGGAACAATTCATAAGAAAGTGCGATTGGTGCGCTCTGCTGTGCGGCATTTTGCGCAGATTCTAAAGGGTCGGTAATAGCGCTCGGTGGGGACATTTGCTGACCTTGGTCTTTACGCCGGCTAAGTCACCGGCAGACATTATCGGGACAACAGCACGCCACGCCGTCAGCAAATATTGGCAAAACGGCAGCTGTGCTGTGCAAATGTCAGGCCCAGATGGAGGTACCCACACCCTCATATTTCTGAGGATCGCTGACATGTTACGTTCAGTAACTTGCCTCTACTGTAGGAAAACTCAGCAATCCAGGCAAATCCGCACGCAATATTGCGCCGAATTAAGTCATAAAGAACTGCGACTAGCCAGCCAAAAATACGGCTTAGGCCGCGTGAATTCCAATAAAACCGAATAAAGCAATGATTGGCGCCACGCCCTGGATCAACACTGGCACAATAAAGCCAGGTTTACTGATTAAAAGAACGACGGCGGCTACGACCATGGTGAACGAAGCAGCAGCGACTAGTCCAGCTCCAAACAAAACGCTGGCACCGTTACCGGTACAAAGCAGTATTGCGCCAACAAGATTCGCGGCAGCAAGCGCTAAATTGTAGTAACCCTGGTTGAAAGCCATCGGGGCAAGGACTTCGGCCTCAGCCTGATCATTGACGCCAAACCGCTTCCAAGCAGCATGCTGCCGCCAACGAACAGACTCAATCAGCCAGAAAAAGCAATGAATCGATGCGGCGATAATTGCAAAAATTACCGTGATCCACGGCAGCGTCATCGTTGTCATGGGCCAACTCCATGCCTCAAGGTAATGATTTTTCACCATTGCTTGCCGTTGGGATCAAAAGGCGGCAGGTTTCCCGCATCGCCACCAATTTGTTGACCGTCGTTGCGATCTTGTTGCGCGCCTTGATTTTGTTTATTTAGCTGATCAAGTTTGGATGAATCCGATGATGGGGAAGGGCTTTGATCGCCCGGAGTTTGATTTGGCTGCCCTTGAGCTTGGCTACCTTTGGACTTCTCCTCCAATCGCCCCTTTGAATCTTGCAGCTTCTCCCCCTCCCCTTGCTGCTTGCCGTTGCTGCCCTTCTGGAAGCATCCTTGTGGCGCGTCGGCAGCTATCTTGACGCCGCCGTCGTAAAGCGCTTTCGCGGCAGTAGGATCTGCCGAGGCCTGTTTTGCATCGCCAAGTTTTTCCAAGGTGAGAACTAAGTTGACGCGTACTTTGCAAGACTCATCTGCAGATGCCAAAGATAGCGCCTGCTCAAACTGGGTTCGTGCTGACGCGAAATCTCCACTAAGCACATAGCCATCACCATCGTTGAACCAAGCTTTATAGGGTTCGATGACATTGACTACTTTCAGCACGCCGGCTGCCGCGTGGACGCCCGCTGCATCATTTTTTAGAAAAGCAGAATTCGCTTGCACTGAGGCAATCTGCACACTAAACAATTTCGCAGCCACCAAAAGCGCAATGATGGCAAACGGCAGCAGCCAAAAAATCAATTTTCGCCGACGAGCTAAGCGCGCATCGCCTTCCTGGCCCTCGTCTGGGCCAGGAAGAGCCCCGGCTTCTACCGCAGGTGGAATCGGTGGAGCGTAAGAATTGCTCATCGAGAATTTTCCTCCTGTCTCCGGGAAAACGGCCATAACTTCGTCTTGAAGCCTCGTGGAGCGAGCGTACGCCATTCCCGGATTGAATCGAATAGTTCCCAGCCGGCCAGCGCAAGAATTCCGATGGCTAACATCCGATACAACTCGAATTGCGCCTGCACATTGCTACTGCAATCAATGGTCAATGAACCTGAATTGACCCCACCCAGCGCAGCATCTATGTCATCTCCAGCATTACGGTGAACGTAGTTGACCTCGATTTGCTTTGCAATACTGGACAGCATCCCTTCATCAATTTTCGAAACCGCTGCGCCACCCGTCGAATAATCTTGGATGTATCCCGGGCCAAGACTTCCGGAAAGTCCAGTATTCTGCTTCATCTTGCCGCCCTGCGCAGTGCCGTAGCCTAGTACTGCGCCACCTGAGATCAGGCCCGGTGGAATCTCGAACGGTTCCGGTTGACTATTTGCGGTTTGCTCGCCATCACCGAGGTAATAAACGACACGCGCCCGGTTTGGGTGGGTTTGTTGCGCAGCTTGAAGACGACTTACTAAGACCTGACGTGCTTGGGTTACCGAGGACCCTCGGGAGTACAAGGTGATTTCGGGCCCCAGCGTTTGCAAACTATTTTCCAGCGCATTGGTATCGCTGGTGAGCGGCAATCGCACGGCGGCGTCTTTGTCAAAGGTGATCATCGAAAAATAGGCGCCAGGCAACTTCGAGGAAATCGCTTGTACATCGGCTTTGACGCCAGACAAACGAGGTTGTGCATTGCCATAATCCTCGGCAACTACTGAGCTCGTGGTGTCGACAACAAACACCACGTCCAGCTGAGCGGCTGCGGAACTCACATTGGCGCCGCCTAGACCGGGCCGCAACAGCGCTGCCATCAGGAGAAAAGCGATTGCGGCCCGGCGGAACCAGCGAAGTTTCTCACCGGATCGGGGCGCAAGACGAGTGCCTTTCGATCTGGAGTACCCCGGTCGCCCGAAGGCGAACCAAACACAGCCATAGATGAGGACTGCGGCGACCGCGATGATGAGCCACCAAGGAAACACCGGTGCAAAGCTCATCGACTCAACCGCCAAGCGGCCAAGAGAAGGCCTAGTAGGCCCAAGCCTGCGACACTCAGCCAAAGTTCCGGTCGATCCCTGGCAACGATCTGAGCCATGCCCTGAGATTTTGTGGTTTCGGTCGCCTGCACTTTATTCACAATGTCTTTCGCTGCCGCGTCATCGGCTAGAACATAGTAGTTTCCGCCAGTGGACTCGACTGCGGCTCGCATTTGTTTTGCTGCGGCACCCTTGGCGCCAGCCACGTCAGAGCCGTTTGGGTTAATTCCATAAACCCTTATCGAGTTCTTCGTGGCCAGACCAGCAGCATCAGTTAGCGAAAAAAGCGGCTTGCCTAAGAGAACGTTATCGGTAGCAAAGACGATTGAACGGGAGCGTTGCTCGGCACCAAGTTTCGGGAAACTGTTGACACAAGTGGCCAGGCCGTCGCCAATAAGCGAAGAACCTCGACCGCTATAGGTACCGCCAAAGAACCCCGTATCGTCACTTTGATCAGTCATTGCCTTCAACGCAACGTTGAGCTCGTCTTTGATGTAGCCATAATCTTCGGTCAGCGGGAAAACTTGCACCGCGGTCGAATCAAAAATGACCAGCCCAAGTCGCTCACCATGAAATTCTTGCGCCAAGTTTGCAAAGACATCAACAATCTTTGCGTCGGTATCTACCATCGAACCAGAAACATCCAGGCATAACATGATGTCTCGATTATTCTGCTCTGGGCGATTCGCATTTTGCTCGGCTGGCCTGCTCGCAGCCAGCAAGGCTCCGACGCTCAAGGCGAGCACCGAAACGATGCCCACAATCGACCAAAGCCGTCTCCTAGCAAGTGCTTTTGCTTAACCAGGCAACGCAGTCAGACGCTCGGCGTGCGCTACTGGCAGTCGATCCGGCGCCTGCCGTAGTCGTCGCCAAGCAAAAAATATCAGTATTGCTAGAAACACCAGGCCTACCGGCAACAGCCACCAAAAGACTAGGACCATCTCTGAACCACCTGCCGGGCCACAAAGACCGAATGGTCCAAAGTCTGCGTTGAGTACACGCCAAACTCGGCTGGATAAAACAAGGCCACGGCATCGCCGACCATCGGCATGCCGGTGGCGTTCAACTCGGCAAGTGTCATTTTGTCCGCTGAAACTCCAGTGACCGCCTGCGCGAATCCTCGCACAACAAGGCTCAACCCCTGATGTGCTGACCTGGCATCAAAGTGTCCGGCACGGTAGCCCGCTTCGATCCGATCAATTTGACCAAGATATTTCGCTCGGGCTGATGGCAATTTTCGTGGCGGTAACGGATAAGGACCGGCCAAAGCTGGCTTCCTGGTCAAATAGAAGATCCAAATAAATCCGCCAACCACCGCCAGAAAAATTACCAAAGCTAGCGCTACCCAGATCGGCGCATAACCCTGCGGAGGGAAAAAGCCACCACTATCGCCCTGCACGCCGGTGCCTCTCCAACAATCGAAATATCGCCGGCAATACATCATCTTCTTCGCCGAGCCACTCCGCGGAAATTCCTTCTTGGCGAAGAAGCGCGGAAATCTCCTGTTTTCGTGCGTGAACTGCGGAACTGTATTCAGCCGCCAGCTTAGGGTCGTGGGTCAAAAGCGAAATTACTGGATCCGACGCTTCGACGTCGAAAGTCTCGTTAGCTAAGGCCAGCCCCTGCGCTAAGTCAGCATCTTCCAAAACCAACCACAAAATCTCGTGCTGTGCACGCAACCGGCGTAGCATTTTTGCCATTTCTGGCGCCACCGGATGGTCATCGGCAACAACGAATATTAGTCACCGCGTGCTGACATGTTGCGCAATATAGTTCAGCTGTGCCAGCAAATCGGACCGACCCGATTCAAGGCTGGTCTGGGCGTTCACGGTCTACAACAACGATTCCAGATGACCTTCGCTGCTACGTGGCTCAACTGCCGCCGTGCTTTCGTTGTCACCGTAAACCAATCCCACACGGTCACCATGCTGAAGCGCCAAGTACCCAATGACTCCCATGGCCAAAACCATGATGTCTTTTTTATAAGCACCGTTGCGCGACACCGCGGCCATATTGCGTCCAGTGTCCGCAACGAGGAGCACCGTCTGCTTTCGCACCGCGACGTACCGCTTGATCAGGGGCGAGCCGTGCCGCGCTGAGGCTTTCCAGTCAATATCCCGGACCTCGTCGCCAGGCACATAAGCGCGCAAGTCATCGAAGTCCAAACTACGGCCGCGAAATATTGCCGCGTACTCACCATCTAACATCCCGCGCGCTCGGCGATGCGCGAAGATAAACATCTTCGACTTCACCTTTTGCAGCAAAGTAGCCATCAGCGCCTACGGGGTTTGTACGGAGCCAAGCACCGCTTCAATGATGGTTTCAACGGCTACTTGCTCAGCTACCGCGGCAAAGCCAAGAATGATGCGGTGCCGCAGTACTCGGGCGGCTAGGCTCTTGACGTCTTCCGGAAGAACATGGTCTCGCCCATCCAATAGGGCCACCGCCCGGGCTGCCTGCGAGAAGGCTATCGAGGCACGCGGGCTAGCACCGAATTCGATGAACTCTGCAAGCTTCGGATCAATGTACTGCTCTGCATGTCGGGTGACGTAGACAAGGCCCACGATGTAGCGCACGATGGCCGGGTCGATGTAAACCCGCTGGGTCAAAGCTTGTAGGCGACGTACGTCGTCGAGACTCGCGACCGCGGTTGGCTTCGATTCGGCCAGGAAGACGCCAGCATCAATACGGCGAAGCACTTCAGCTTCTTCAGCCGGCGACGGATAATCTAGAACATCTTTGAGCATGAACCGGTCCATTTGAGCCTCCGGCAGCTGATAGGTGCCCTCTTGCTCAATCGGGTTTTGGTTAGCCAGGACAAGAAATGGATCTGGAAGTGGGTAGACCACGCCGCCAATACTGGTCTGGCGTTCCTGCATGGCTTCCAACATCGCGCTTTGGGTTTTGGCACTTGAGCGATTAATTTCGTCCAAAAGCACCAGGTTTGCGTGAACCGGGCCCAACTGAGTGTTGAACACTCCCTTGCTGGCGTCGTAGATCTGAGTTCCGACAATGTCACTTGGCAACAAATCAGGAGTGCATTGGATTCGGTGGAACTGCGCGCTGACGGTATCTGCGAGCGTTTGCGCTGCGGTGGTCTTCGCCAGCCCCGGCACACTCTCAAGTAGCACGTGTCCGCCAGTCATCAGGCCGATCAGCAACGTTTCGCGAAGCCGCACCTGGCCAACGACCTTCGACTCGAAACTGCGCGAAATTCCAGCCAAAAGCGCCTGCGCCCCTCGAAGGTCGTTCGGATCAATTCGCGCTGCGGCGGTCATCTGGTTCATTCGCGGCTCCACTACTTTCCTTTAGATAAGAGTCGGTTCTTATCCAATCCAATCATGCGATTCTGTGCAATGGGCAGATGTACCCATCGCTTGCCTACCCATCATGGAGCGAGCGAGATAGCCTGACATCCATGACTAGCCTGCTCAACTCGGATCTACCGTCTTATACCTCTGGAATCTCTGATCAGGAGTGAATTGGCGAGACTATTGGTGCCAATTTCAGTCGGATCGTGCGCGAACATCCTGATCGAGAAGCGCTTATTGATTTAGCAACGCAACGTCGTTGGAGCTATTTTGAGCTTCAATCCGCTGTTGACGAATTAGCGCTCGGACTTTTGGCTCGAGGTATTGCGAAAGGCGATCGGGTTGGCATCTGGGCAGTTAACTGTACCGAATGGGTCATTACCCAATACGCAACCGCGAAAATTGGCGCCATCCTAGTCAATGTCAATCCGTCATACCGGCAACACGAACTGGCCTTTGCCATTAAGCAATCCGGCATGCGAATGATTATTGCGCAGATCGAGTTCAAAGCTTCGGCCTTTCGCGAACTCATTAAAGCGGTCCGGAGCGAGTGCCCGGAGCTTACCGAGGCAATATTTATCTCGGACCCCAGTTGGGAAGATCTTATTGCCGCTGGGCGTCATGTGCCGGCGTCTGTGCTGGCCGAGCGAATGGCACAGCTGTCCCCCGATGACCCAATCAATATTCAGTACACCTCTGGCACCACCGGATATCCCAAAGGCGCGACGCTAAGCCATCACAACATTTTGAATAACGGTTTTTTGTCACCGAAACCATCCGACTGACCGAACAGGACAAAATCTGTGTGCCGGTGCCGTTCTATCACTGCTTCGGAATGGTGATGTGCCACTTGGGCGCAACCAGCCATGGCGCAGCAATTGTCATCCCGGCCCCGGCCTTCGATCCGGAACGCACCTTAGCTGCGGTTGAGACAGAGAAGTGCACGGCACTTTACGGCGTTCCGACCATGTTCATCGCCGAGCAAAATCTACCAAATTTCAAGGACTACGATCTTTCCAGCTTGCGAACGGGAATTATGGCTGGTTCGCCGTGCCCAGTCGAAGTGATGAAGCGTTGTATGACCGAAATGCATATGGCAGAAGTATCCATCGCCTATGGGATGACGGACACCTCACCTGTTTCAACTCAGACTCGACCGGAAGACGACGTCGAACGGCGCACTGCCAGCGTCGGCAGGGTCCATCCGCATCTTGAGGTCAAGGTGATTGATCCCACTACGGGTCTGACTGTTCCCCGCGATACTCCGGGAGAACTGTGCACTCGTGGCTATTCGGTGATGCTTGGATACTGGAATGACCCGGCAAAATCGGGTGAGGCAATCGACGCCGCACGTTGGATGCATACTGGCGATCTGGCTGAAATGCGCGGGGATGGCTATCTCAACATTTTTGGAAGAATCAAGGACATGGTGATCCGCGGTGGCGAGAACCTTTATCCACGCGAAATTGAGGAGTTTCTTTATACCCATCCGGATATTGCTGACGTTCAGGTCGTGGGCGTGCCCGATGAAAAGTATGGCGAGGAGCTGTGCGCTTGGATCACCCTGCGAGCTGGTGCCGCTGCCTTAGATCAGACCGAAATTGCTGATTTTTGCTCGGGCAAACTGTCGAAAAACAAGGTTCCACGTTATGTCTTGATCGTGGACAGTTTCCCCATGACGGTTACCGGAAAGGTCCGCAAGATGGACATGCGCGAAACATCGATTGAGCGGCTCGGCTTAAGCACGCACTGATTCCACTCGAGATAGCTAGACGACTTTGGGTTAGCAAGAAGTACCTACTTCTTGCTAACCCAAAGTCGTCTAGCTATCCAAAATCGAGGCTATTGCTCGCTTGCCAGGACTAAGCTCGCTGCATGCGGGCCGAAGGTGTCTTCAAGCACCAGGCAGGCCGCACCCACTGCACCAACATCGCTGCCCACTCCGGTACCAACTACCTCAACCGAGTGCACCTTTGAAGTGGCGCTACGCTCGTTGATTCGCTGTGGGAGTTTAGCCAGGAAAGTCGGCTCAAAATGTTTCCAAAACGGCCCGCCGAAGACGACGTGGTCGACGTCGAGCAGGTTTGCCTGTACCGAAACTGCAGTAGCGAAACGCTCTGCGGCTAGGTCCAAAATTTTCTGTGCCGCAGCATCTCCGGCCAAAGCGGCCTCGGACAGCGCCGCCATTTGTACTTGAAGCGACTTGCCTTTGTTATCCAGCACTGCTTTAAAGCCTGCGGCGGCAGCTTCAGCAACGATATTCTCTGGCATGCAGGTCACCTTCACGCAACCGCGCTTACCGCAATCGCAGTCAGGACCATCGGGGTCGGCAATAATGTGCCCTACTTCACCGGCATTGCCTGAACTGCCCCGGACGACTTCATCGTCCAGCACCAAGCCGCTGCCAATTCCGGTACCGATATAGACGAAGATGAAGCTCCCGCTACCGGAAAGACCGCCTGCCCAGATTTCAGCAACGGCGGCTGCCGTAACGTCTTTGTCCAAAAGTACCGGTAGCTCAACGGCTTTGTGTAGCCGCTCGCGAAGCTCGACTGTGCCCCAGCCCGGCATATGCGGAGGTTCAACAATCGCTCCGGTTGCGCCATCAATCGGCCCCGGCGCGGCGATGCCCAATCCGGCGATCTTGTTTCGTTCAATATTTTGCTCAGATATGATCGATTCGATCTCTTCCGCCATGGCATCAATAGTCTGCTGTGGCTCAGCATCCGGTTGTGTCAAGTGCGTCCGTGTGGTGACTACCGCGCCAGTAAGATCCAGCAGCGCATAGTTCGTTTCCACTGGATCTAAATGCACACCAACCGCGTACATTCCGCCGGGGTTCAGCCGTAAGATAGTTCGAGGCTTACCAGGACCGCTTCCGTATTTTCCGGCCTCAACGATCAGATTCTGGTCCAGCAACCTTCTACAGATGTTTGATACTGTTTGAGCCGCCAATCCGACGATACCGGCCAGCTCTACTCGGCTGAGCCCTTCAGGACTGCGACGAATCGCGTCCAGAATAACCGAAAGATTGAAGTCTCCCATCCGTGGCAGGTTGGTACCGCGTCTGCGTACCAGTGCCTTTTCCTCTGGCAATCTAACCTCGTCCCTAAAACTCGCCAATCCCCGTCCGCCTGCGCGGCAAGGTACTCTCAGCCCTATCCCAGCGACCGAAGGATCTCTCCCGATGGCCAATATGCCAATTGCTGAAGTTCATATCGACGAAGCTCTGGTGACCCAGCTACTCCGCGATCAGCACCCCGATTTGGCACACTTACCTGTTGACACTTTATCGAATGGTTGGGACAACGTTGTCTTCCGACTCGGCCACGATTATGTGGTCCGACTCCCTCGACGTGAGATCGCTGTTCAACTCATCCGTAATGAACAACTATTCTTGCCGCTCATTGCCGAACTGACTAGTCTTCGTTTGCCAACCCCGTTAAGGATGGGCGTTCCGAGTAGTCTATTCCCTTGGCCGTGGACCATTGCACCTTGGTTCGACGGCGAAGCGACTATCTTGTCCGCTCCGAGCGAACATACGCATCTTATCGGCCCTTTAGCGGAGTTCCTCACCGCCCTCCACAGACCAGCCGTTATTAATGCGCCGCGAAATCCTGTCCGCGGTATTTCGCTTCAACGACGAGACAAGGCTTTTCGGGACCGGCTAGGCTCCGCAAAGTTTGACCGATCTGCTGAAATCAGCAACCTCTGGGAAATATCGCTGGCCATTCCGGAATGGGATCTCGAACCATATTGGCTACACGGAGACCTGCATCCGGGAAACATTTTGATCCACGAGGCAAAGCTCAGCGCGGTGATTGACTTTGGTGATCTATGCAGCGGTGATCCGGCTGCCGACTTTGCCGTGGCCTGGATGGTGTTTGACGGCGCGGACCGGCACGAATTTCAGCGTCTAGTCACCACAAGCACGGGCGCCGACGCCGCCCTTTGGGCGCGAGCACGGGGCTGGGCGCTCAACTTCGGTACCCTTTTGCTGACCAATTCGGATGACAATCCACCGTTCAAAGCACTGGGTAGCCACACAATCGCGGCTGCGTTGGATTCCTGAATCAGTTTTTCTCAGCTACGGCGAGTTGATCGAAGTATCACGAACTTCGAGTTTTGCGCCAGCACGCTGCTTCTACCAACAACTTTTTCTAGAACTTTTGCGTGGGTCAAATGCCGGTTGTAAACGGTGAAAAGCTGACCGCCGGGACGCAATAGTCGGGATGCTGCATGAAAGAGCTTGGTGGCAACTGCTGAGTGCACAGCTGCACCGGAATGAAATGGTGGGTTGAGTAGAATCAAGTCCACGCTGCCCTCAGGCAGGGACACTGCGGCATCGTCCTGAAGCACTCCGACCTGAGGTACCCCGTTTGCTAGCGCAGTCGCCTGAGCAGAGGCTATCGATGCAGCTGATCGATCCGTCGCAATAACGCGGAGACCGCTTTGCGCACTAGCCATCTCCACGGCGAGTAGCCCTGTGCCACAACCGAGATCGAGCGCCGTACCAGATTCCGGAATGGCTATCGCCCCGGCGCGAACCTGTTCGATCAAAAATCGAGTGCCAATATCCAGCGATGCGCCCGCAAAGACCTCGCCGTGTGCTCGCACCTGCAAGTTCAGGTCAGCGATGACAGAGCCCCTAGGAAAATCGGCGCCGACGGCGGCCTCCCGTGGCAGCGAGGCGAACAACGGCCGAGATTTTTGCCTGGCTAAGCCAGCGGTAACTTCTTCGAACGAAGCTGCCAACACCCGATTCATGGCCAAACTCATGTGTTTGATCCGTCCGACGGCGATGACAATAACCTCAGGATCCGCAAATCGCGCAATCGCCTGAGCCATCTCTTCCAGTTCGGCAAGCGAGCGAGGAAGCTTCAACAACACTAGCTTCGCTCCGCCGAGCAGCTGAGCACCGCCGTCGTCAACGAAGGGAAGCTGCGTCAGCAGCTCGCCAAGCCCTAACCGCTCCGCATTGAGGCGTAAGGCCTGCTCGCCAGTCAACAAATCTTGATGCACCCGGATGCCGTTGAGCCCGGAACGAATCGTGAGTCCGAGCGCGACGCCCCCGTAGGAATCATTAAGCACCACGACGTCAGCTGCTTGAGTGGTTGAAGAATCCAAATGCTCAGTCGCTAAATCGAGAAGTAGCGCATCTGAAGCGTCCCAGGCAAACAAATTGCTGGATTCAATATCCGGTCGTCGACGCAAAAGCGCCGGGTCGAACTTAGTCTGCTCCATTCAGCCAATCGTAGGCGCTTACGATCTCCACCTCGCTATCCACCCTTGGGTGGTCGGCCTATCCCGCGAGAAAAAACACAATTGACGGGTACAACATTCTGAAAGGAACCACTGTGATTGAGTCGGCGCCCGGCCTAAACATCGGAATCGGTGTTCTCGTTCTCCTTTATATTCTTTACCGGCAACTAACCGTGCAGCCGCTACGCGAACGGTCCATCTTGCCCCTCGTCCTAGTCGTCGTGGGGCTTGTGGAGACTATCGGGTACGTTGCGAATAATCCGACAAACGGCGGCGAGGTGCTGTTGCTGATACTCAGTTTTTGCATCGGTATGGTACTTGCCGTAGCGCGGGCATTCACGGTAAAAATCAGCCGGCAAGCCAACGGCAGTGCCACTCGGCAAGGAAATGTGCTGACCGCGGTGCTCTGGATTGTCGGCATCGGACAACACATGTTTCTTGACACTTTTATCACCTCCGGGCTCGGCGGCGTCTCGTTATTGCTGTATTTCGGTATCGCGCTGCTAGTTCAGCGGCTCATGCTGATGCAACGTGCCCGCACTCTTGGTCTATTCGTCTGACCTCGGTCACCAAAACCTAGTGCCCTGCGTTATTGCGAAGAAGCAGTTTAGATTGACATTCTGGCCCCGATTGACTGCGATTCACGTTGTGAACAGCAAAATTGGCGTAACCGTACGGGTGCTTCTTAGCGCACTGGTGCTGGCCGGACTCGCCACGTCAATTCTGCATGATCGTCCCGAACGCTACCCGTTGTGTTCAATAGCGCTATTGTTACTTGCGGTGATCTGCTGGTTAGGCGCGATCTCCCTGGGGAACACCCTGGTTCCTCGCCTACGATTCGTGGCTTGGTGCACAGTCGGATTATTAGCTTCCCTCGCACTCACTCAGGTGTACAGCGCTGGTCTAGTGATGACGTTGGTGGCCGTTTTCGCCAGCCCGGCCATTTCCGAAATCAGGATTGGTTATTCGATCAGCTATGTCGCCGTCATTGGCGTGATTTTTGCCTTTAGCGGGATCAGTGGAACCACCGGTTCAGGCATCGAGTTGCTCAATTTGCCTGGTGGAATGATCGCTTTGGTGGCAGCATGGGCACTGGGCTATATTCGTCGGCAAGGCAGATTACGAATTGTCGAACAGCAACACATGGCGCAACGGGAAGCTCAAATGGCGGTTTTGGCAGAACGTGCCAGAATCGCCAGAGAGATCCACGACGTGTTGGCCCAGTCTTTAGGTGGGTTGGCAATTCAGCTCGAAGCGGCCGAAGCCCTTCAGGAATCCGGATATCGCGGGCCGGAGCTGGCCGGCAGAATCAGTCGCGCGCGTCGACTGGCAATCGAGGGCCTTGACGACACGCGACGCGCGGTGCAAGCGCTACGTGCCGATGTTACGGATCTGCCTCAATCCTGCGCCAAACTCATCGAATCGTTTCGTCAAAACGGCGTCAGCCTCATTCTTTGGCAGCTACAGGGAGCTCCTAGAGCACTAGATAATGTGGTGGCAGGCACTTTGGCTGCCGTGCTAACCGAAGCGCTCAATAATGCTCGCAAACATGCATCAGGCGAAGAAGTGGAGGCTATTTTGAGCTACCAGCCGGAATCGATTTCCCTTTTGGTCAGCAATTCTGTTTCGCGGGCCGAACCAACGAAAAACTCTGCCGAACTGGCCAACAGCGGAGCTGGTAATGGACTGTTAGGAATTCGAGAGCGCCTGGAAGAGCTACGCGGCACCTTGAGTATCGACTCGAGCCGCAATCGCTTTATGCTCCGAGCGTGGCTGCAAGCATGACAGCGCCGAACTTCGGTGCCAGAACAACAATTAGTGTCGCACTTGCCGACGATCAAGCATTGATTCGCGACGGATTGGCGACCATCCTCGCTTTTGCTCAGGACATTGACGTCGTAGCCATTGCAGAGAACGGTCGCGATGTACTGCAGCAGATCAATAAATTAGCCATCGATTGCAAGCCACAGGTGACACTGTTGGATTTGCAGATGCCAGTTTTAGACGGCGTCGGAACCACCAAAGAGTTGCTGAGCCAATATCCAGAGATGGCAATCATCATTTTGACGACGTATCAGGACGATGCCTCAATTTCAGCCGCGCTCGCAGCGGGTGCGCGGAGCTATCTCACAAAGGACGCTGGACGGGATCGAATTTTGGCGGCTATTCGCTCAACAGCGTCCGGACAGGCGACATTCGACGTCGCGGTGGCCCGGCGTCTCATTTCCGGACTCAAGCCTTCGAAACCATCGTTCCCTGAACTTACCGAGCGCGAGTCTGAAATTCTGGCCTTGATCGCGGCGGGCCGCAACAATCAGGAAATTGCTCAAGAATCTTTCGTTTCTGTTGCGACCGTTAAGACTCACATAAACAACATTTTTGCCAAGCTCCAGCTTCGAGATCGTGCTCAAGCTATCACGCTGTGGAATTCTCGCGCGGGCCGTTAGCCGCAGAATCACGCAACGCCGCTATCTCCGCCCGAAGCGATTTGAGTTCAGACATCAATTCCTCGAATTCTGGCTTTTCGGCAGCCTGGTTTTCCACAGCGACTCGTTCTACAAGCCACGATGCGATGGTCGCGGTTACCACACCAAGAACCGCCACGCCGCTGATCATAAGACCCACTGCTACCGTCCGGCCGATTGCGGTCACGGGAAAATAGTCCCCATAACCCACCGTCAATATTGTTGCGCAGGCCCACCAGACAGCCTCGCCAAAATTCTTAATATTTGAGCCATCAATATTCTGCTCGGCATCGAGAATTGCTAATGAGCCCACCAAAACTAACAGTGCGGCAGAGACAATGACATAGGCAGCTACTTGACCGCGCAGGGCCGTCCCAGCACGCCGCTGAATTAACGTTACGAACGAGACCAGCCGCAATAATCTAAGCGGTCTCAAGATGGGCAGCAACACAATAAGTAGTAAGTGGAGGTTCCAGACAAACCAGGCTAGCTTTCGCGGAGCTAACACCAGATTGACGACATAATCGACCGCAAAAATTAACCAAACCGCCCACATAATCACCTCAAGAACGGGCGCCTTGTTCTCAGGTAAATCGGCAAGAACTTCTACCGCGTAGGCGAACAAAAAAACGATCGAGACAATGGTGAGCGGCCATTCCATCCTGCGCTGCCAGATCTGCTGAGTCATGGAGACATAATAGGGACAAGCAACATCATCGATAACGCCTCCGCCCTTCCGACACTCAGCCTGAGCGATTAGGATCGAATCAGCTATCAGAAGAGGACAGACATGATCGACTTCGCAAAAACGTTCAGCGGCTTTTCAGTAAACGATATTGCTGTAGCCCAGTCTTTTTACACCGAAAAACTGGGGCTGGAGGTGCTGGAAAACAATGGAATGCTCAACCTCTACTTCGGTGGTCACCGACATTTGATTTATCCAAAATCAGACCACGAACCAGCGAGCTATACGGTCCTAAATTTTCCCACCAACGAAATTGAAGCGACCATCGACCAGCTGGTCGGCCGCGGCGTTCAGTTTGAAAAGTATCCGGGCGTAGACGAGCGTGGTATTAATCGCCGGGGCGGCCCGCTCATCGCTTGGTTCAAGGACCCAGCTGGCAACGTTCTTTCGGTCATCGAATCAAGAGTGACCGAACCACAGCTGGCTGAGCTTCAAACTGCCGCAAGCAGGCAGAAGTTTCCTTTGATTTAGCAGAAACAGGCCCCTCAACGCTTTACTCAGGGGCCCGTTTCTGCTCTATTTTGGCCATCAATTCGCTCGATGCGTACGTCCGTTCACGCTTTACGTACCGGCTCCTGCATCTCAGTCACCCAGGTTTCGGGCTGATCATTGCAGCCATAATCAAGGTAAAGTTCCCGATTGAGACCGGTTGAGACGTAGCCATTAGTTTCAATCCAACGAGCCATGGTCTGAATAGTAGACATGACATTGTCCATGAGACCTTGATGGACAATGGTGGCAGCCTGCTCAACTGCGGGCAGCTCTACGATGGTGAAGCTGCCATCGCTCACTACATCTGCTGACGCTGGCGCTGAGGCGTGAACCAAAACGCCGCCGTCGTCGGTGTTCTCATAGTAAGCAATTCCTGGCCAGATCGGAGTGATACCCAGGGCGGAAATCCGGTTGTAAAGCTGAGGATAAAGAGGTTGGATTACCGGGCCGATCGCCTCTGGCGCGAAACCTTCGGCACGTCGACCAGCTCCCCCATTCGAACAGCTGGCAGGCTCTTGATTTGAATATCTTCAGTAGGCATACTGCCCTCACTTTCAATAAGCTAGAGTCTCGCTTCGACATTAGCTAGCCGCTTAGTGTCCGCAGCGAGCTGCGTCTGCAACTCTGCCTGGCGCAATCTGAGCATCCCACGGAGCTGTTCTGGGTTCAGCTGATCGTCGATGATGGCGCCAACCTGTTCTAGATTGAAACCAAGATCTTTCAGAGCCACCACCCGGTTTAGCCGCGCAAGCTGAGCAACCTGATAGTTTCGATAGCCTGTGCTCAGGACTACGGCCGGCGTCAACAGCCCGATCGCGTCATAGTGTCTGAGCATTCGGACAGATACTTGGCCATGCCTGGCAAAATGAATCGCCCCGGTGAATCGCCCCGGCGTGTCCGGAGACTTTCTTGTTTGAGAGGATCAGGACATGGCAGGGAAAACTACGACACGGTATCCGCAGGAGTTGAAGGATCATACGGTGCACATGGTGGCGGAGATGGAGGGTGCATCTTCGGAGTGGGCGGCGATGCAAAAAGTTGCCCAGCTTTTGGGTGTGGGTGTGCCGGAAACGGTGCGTAAATGGGTCCGGCAAGCCGAGATCGATGTTGGTACTAGAACTGGAACAACGAGCACGGAATCGGCCGAGCTGAAACGGTTACGGCGTGAGAACGCTGAGCTGAAACGGGCGAACGCGATCCTTCGGAGTGCTTCAGCTTTTTTCGCGGTCGAACTCGACCGCCACAACACTGATCGTGAAATACATCAAGGACCATGCCGGTCACCGCGAGAATAATGGATTGCGGTGGGGTGTCGAGTCGATCTGCCAGGTGCTTACTGGGACGGGGTGAAGACCACCCCGTCCACGTACTACGAATGGGTGGATAAAACACGATCTCACCGAGAACAACGTGATGAGGTGCTCAAGCCCGTGATCCAGAAGGTGTATGCCGCTAATTACGGGGTGCACGGCACCAGGAAAGTCTGGTTGGCGATGAACCGTGAAGGTGTGCCGGTGGCCAGGTGCACGGTAGAACGGCTCATGGGGTTACTTGGCATACAGGGTGCGGTCCGTGGCAAGGTCAAACGCACCACGATCAAAGACTCGAAGGCAGCCCGAGCGAAAGACTTGGTCCGCCGTGATTTCACACCAACGGCACCGGATCGGCTATGGGTAGATGATTTCACCTATGTTTCGACCTGGTCCGGGTGGGTCTATGTTGCCTTCGTGATCGATGCTTACTCTCGGAGGATCCTGGGCTGGTCAGCGAGTGCTTCTATGAACACCGTGCTAGTGCTCAACGCAGTTAATCAGGCAATCTGGAGTCGTGAACGGGCCGGGGCTGAGATTTCCGGGGTGATTCATCATCACGATGCCGGGGCTCAATACGCCTCCTTGGCCTTCACCGAACGCCTGGCCCAGGCCGGTATCCGCCCCTCGATCGGTTCTGTGGGTGATAGTTACGACAACGCCTTGGCGGAAACCATCAACGGGCTTTATAAGACCGAGCTGATCAAACCCGGCAAGCCCTGGCGGACTCTAGAAGAAGTCGAAATCGGCACTGCTGAATGGGCCGATTGGTACAACCACCGAAGGCTCTACCAGTACTGCGGAGACATCCCACCAGTAGAGCTAGAAAACCACTACTACAATCACTACCAGAGCACGGCAGCCGCCGACAGGCTCATCGTCTGAGAAACCCTCCGGACACACCGGGGCGCTTCAAGCGAAGGAAAGATGCCAAGCTGTAGCTCTTTGTGTGAACCATCCGGTGATCTTGTTGCCGCCGCCATCAGCGCATCGAGGTCGGTGAGGACCTTTGCCGCGTGCCGGGCCATTACCAAGGCGGCATCAGGGGGTTGCACAGACCGAGCCGAACGAACAAATAGTCCGACGCCGGTTTCTCGTTCGAGTGCGGCCATTTGCTGCGAGACTGCCGACGCCGTGTAGCCAAGTTGATCGGCAGCGGCTGCAAAAGAACCTCGCCGATTTACCTCCAAAAGGGTCCGCAAGTGGATCGGATTGACGATCTGTTTCCTCCTGGCGATTAGCGAATGAGCCGCTCTGTTGGCGACCCATCCAGTGGAATGAGTGCGCCGAATCCCTCACGACTTGATAAATGTATCTCGATTCTAAGCCTATGGTCTGGCTCAAAGATAAGACCGACAGGAGCGGGGATGAAAGCACAACACGCCGGGTTTGTTTTGCTGCTCCCAGATGGGCCGGTTGACGCGGTAATTCTGGTGCTACATGGTGGCAAGCCGAAAAGCACTGCGGGCTCAAAGCCGTGGCATCTCTCCAGTTTGCGGATGCGACCATTTAGTTCGTTACTTGCAGCGACCGGCAGGCCGTACGGCATCGCAGTGGCGCAGCTGCGCTACCGCCAGAGGGGCTGGAATGAGCAGCTTCAAGCTCAGGTGGTGGATGGAAAATGGGCGATCAAAGAATTGAGTGCGCATTTTGTCCAAGTACCGATTGTGCTGGTTGGGCATTCAATGGGTGGCCGCGCGGCCGCCTATCTCAGCCAGGAACCGCAGGTTGTCGGTACCGTTGCGTTGGCGCCCTGGTGGCCACAGCAAGAGGGCGAACTCTTCAGAGCGTCACAGCACCTACTGGTTATGCATGGCACCTCTGACGGTTGGACTGACCCGAGTAATTCAGCGCAACAGGTCCAGATTGCCAAAAGCAACGGAGTTGACGCGAGCTGGCGGGCAATGCCTGGCGGGCATTTCATGCTCCGAAATCCTAGCCAATGGCAACGAATCACCGCTGAAACGGCTGTTGGATGGTTGCACCCATCCCAGCACCAAGCCGCTCCGAATTAACGATGAAAGCTAAGCAATCGCCAAAGGAGCGCGCCACGTGGCCACGACAGACCAAGATAGTAGCCTGCTTGAGCAGCCAAAATCGGTTGCTGTCATTGGCAGCGGAGTCTCTGGACTCGTAGCAGCTTGGGTGCTGAGTGCTTCCGCAGAGGTAACTCTTTTTGAAGCAGACGACAGGTTAGGCGGCCATGCCCACACCCACGAGCTGGCAGATGGCACGGCCGTAGATACTGGTTTTATTGTCTACAACGAGCGAACCTACCCAATGCTGATCCGAATGTTCACGCAGCTTGACGTTCCAACTAAGCCGTCGGATATGTCGATGTCGATCAAATGCGCTGGCTGCGGACTTGAATACGCCGGCGCTAAGGGCTTTACCGGCCTGTTTCCAAAATTGAGTTCATTCGTTAGACCAAAGTACTTGCGGATGCTGGGCGAAGTTTTGCGATTCCACCGAAAAGCTCGGGCGCTCTTGGCTTTGCCAGAGTCGCAAACCACGCTTGGTGAGTTTTTGGCGGCAGAACACTTCAGCAAATATTTCCGCAGCCATTTCATCACACCGGTAGTTTCGGCAGTATGGTCATGTGACGCATCGACCGCGCAGCAATATCCGGCAAGGTACCTGTTCGGATTTCTCTCCCACCACGGCATGCTGGGCATCAAGGGCTCGCCGCAGTGGCGAACGGTCGACGGCGGCTCCCGTGAGTATGTGCGAAGGATCGCTAAATCGATCACCACGGTCAAGCTCGAAGCTCGAGTGTCCTCAGTGACGGAGCTGGCGCACGGCGTCGAAGTGCGCTGGAATGAAGACCTGCATTCGGAGAGCCAGATTTTCGACGCCGTCGTCTTGGCCACCCATCCGCAGCAGGCCGCCCAGATCTTGGGCACCAAAGCAACCGTCGCACAGCATGAAGTATTGACGGCGATGCCATATTCGCGCAACGAAACCTACTTGCACACAGATGAGACTGTGCTGCCGCGAGCAGAAAAAGCACGCGCTTCCTGGAACTATTACCTGCCTGATTGTGATGCGACGCCCGACAGCGTTTTAGTGAGCTACGACCTTAGTCGTTTGCAATCTTTGAGCGCCGAGGACGGCAGGCTCGTGGTGAGTCTGGGCGAATCTGGAGGGATCTCTGATTCGGAGATTATCGACTACATGGTTTACGAGCACCCACAATATTCGCCGGCTTCTTTGGCCGCACAAGCCAAGCTCGCCGAAATCTGCACCGAGCGCGTGGTCTTTGCTGGCGCCTATCACGGTTGGGGGTTCCACGAAGACGGTGCGCTATCTGGGCTGAAGGCTGCAGAAAGGCTAGGCGGACAATGGCCGCAGTGAGCTCGATCTACCAAATCACGGTTCGTCATGTGCGCCGGGAACCCGTGCACAATGAATTTTCCTACCTCAGTTACCAATGGTTTGTGGATGTTGACGATTTACCGGTTTTACCCTGGTGGCTTGCGCCCTTCGCGCAGTTTCGCAGCAAAGATCATGTGGGTGATGCCGGCCTAAGTATCACAACCAACGTGCGTCAATATCTTGCGGATCAAGGAATTGAATCAATCGGCAAAATTACGATGCTGAGTAATGCTGCCGTACTGGGGTATGTTTTCAATCCGCTATCGCTGTTTTGGTGTCATCACGAAGATGGCAGCCTAGCTTGCGTGATTGCCGAAGTGCACAATACCTATGGTCAACGGCATTTGTATCTTTTAGGTCCAGAGGTCAGCGACACCGCTCGCGTGAACAAAAAATTCTACGTTTCACCGTTCTACCCAGTAGACGGCCAGTACCGGATGCACCTGCCGGAGCCTGGCGAAAAGGCGCGGCTTTCCATTGTCCTGGAGCGGGAAAGATCGAAGCCGTTTGTGGCAAGTGTTCTTGGCAATCGACTACCAGCAACTACTCGTAATATCGGCCGTATGTTGGTTGATATCCCACTGGCACCACTGCGGGTAAGTGTGCAAATTTTTTATCAGGGAGTCAAGCTTTGGTTGCGTAAGTTGCCAGTGCAAACTAGACCAAAGACGCCGCCACAAAGCCAATACCAACCCGCGCAGCAGAGGAACAACTCAGTTGCACACGTCGAGGAGGTCCTCAAATGACGCACACTATCCCTACCGCGAAGGTTCGGGCCGATCTTTGGCCAGATGTTGCGATGCCGCCGTCGTCGTTTCGTGCGCGAGCCGGTCAACCCATCGCCGGCTCATTGTTCCGGGCTGCCGTCAAAAGATTGCCAATTCTGGTCGCACAGCCGGACGGATCGACAATGGGCTTGGGCGGTCCCAGAATGGACCTTCGCGAACCGGACAGCTTCTATGCGCGGATCGCTCACAACGGCCTGATCGGGCTAGGCGAGTCGTATATGGCACGTGAGTGGGAAGCCGAGGACCTCGCAGCCCTGATGACGGTCTTCGCCTCCAAGGTGTCCAAATTGATCCCACAACCCTTGCAAACGCTTCGTGGCGCATTGCTTCCGCACCAGCCGCAACGTGAACGGAACACTGAAGGTAATTCGCGGAATAATATCTCCCGGCACTATGACCTCTCCAATGAACTATTTGCCGAGTTTTTGGACGAGACGATGAGCTATTCCTCAGCCTATTTTGTTGATCTTGATCAGCCAGGGTTCGACCGCTTGGCTTCAGCCCAGGAAGCGAAAATCGACCGATTACTTGACTTAGCCGGCGTCACCGAAGGCACTCGACTATTGGAAATCGGCACCGGCTGGGGTGAATTGGCGCTCCGGGCGGCCAGAAGAGGTGCTCAGGTTTACTCGGTGACGCTCAGTAGTGAGCAGAAAGAACTTGCCGAAGATCGGATCCAAAGCGCGGGCTTTGCTGACTCGGTGCAGATCGAGCTGTTGGATTACCGAAAGGTTGAAGGTACTTTCGACGCGATAGTTTCGGTGGAAATGATTGAAGCAGTGGGCTTCGAATTCATGCCAGAGTATTTCCGAACCTTGTCCGCACGGCTCAAACCAGGCGGAGCTATTGGGCTACAGGCAATAACCATCGGGCACGAACGCATGCTGGCCACGCGCAACAGCTACACCTGGGTGCACAAGTACATTTTCCCGGGTGGCATGATTCCTTCCGCGGAGCTGATTTCCGAACAGTCTTCGTTGAACGGGCTGAGAGTGGAAAATCGGCTGGCATTCGGCCAGCACTATGCGCAGACGCTGCGGCTTTGGGACGAACAATTCGCTCGCAATGCCGGAAAAGTCGATGAGCTTGGCTTTGATGAGACTTTCCGCCGGATGTGGCACTTTTACCTGGCATATTCGCGTGCTGGTTTCGCCTCGGGATATCTCGATGTTCAGCAGTTCCAACTTCGCAAAGCCAAGGAAAACAATTCATGATCGCCCAAGAACTTGCCGCATTGCTCGAGCCACTAGTTGGGGGCGAACTGCCAGTCCGGATTCGCTCCTGGGATGGTTCTTCGACTCCTGAGAAGGATCATGATGACCGCCCGGTGGTGAAATTGAATTCACCGGCAGTTTTACGCAGACAGCTTTGGGGCCCGGGGGAGTTGGCGCTGTCTCAGTCATATGTTTTGGGTGAGCTAGAGGTTTCCGGTGGACTGTATCCAGCGTTGCGTCAGGTGTGGGAAGTAGTTCAGGAGCGTGAGCTCTCTGCCATTAAAGTCACACCGGCGTTGCTGGGAAAGTTGGCTCGGCTAGCTCGTTCCGCGGGGGCAATTGGACCGCGACTGGCTGCACCGGATTCGCAAGCCAAATTGGTTGGTCGATTGCATTCCAAGCTTCGAGATAAACGGGCGATTGGCCATCACTATGATCTGTCCAATGATTTTTACGCACTGATTCTTGATGAGCGGCTGGCATACTCCTCCGGTTACTGGGGCGCTGGCGCGCAAGACGTGCACCAGGCGCAGGGCGATAAGTGTCGGCTAGTCGGTGAAAAGCTCGGTTTAAAGCTCGGGATGCGAGTTCTGGACATAGGTTGCGGTTGGGGATCGTTGTCGATCGAGCTAGCAGAGCTTTTCGACGTTCAAATGGTCGGAGTAACTATTTCTGTCGAGCAGCGTGCCTTTGCGCAAGAACGGGCCCGGCAGCGCGGGGTTTCAGAGCAGGTGGAAATCCGGCTACAGGATTATCGAGAGATCACTGGTGGGCCATTCGACGCCGTCGTCTCGCTTGAGATGGGCGAACACGTTGGCCAGAAGAACTATGGCACGTACGCGCAAGTGGTGAAATCAAATCTTAAACCGGGAGCTCCGGCTGTTATCCAACAAATGTCGCGGCACGGAAAGTATCCTGGCGGCGGTCCCTTCATTGAAGGATTTATTGCCCCAGACATGCACATGCGCCCGTTAGGCGAAACTTTGGGCTTTTTCGAGCAAGTTGGCTTGGAAATCGAGGGAGTTCAGTCCTTGCGCAAAGACTATGTGCAGACGATCGCGGCGTGGCGAGAGACCTTTGATAAACGGTTTGACGACGCGGTGGCCATGATGGGCTTGGAAGTCGCCAAAGTCTGGGAACTGTACTTGGCCGGTGGTGAATTGACTTTCGCCCAGGGCCGAATGGGCGTAGAGCAGATTTTGATGCGGCGCACCTGACTATTTCTTCCCACTAAACCTTAGAGTTCAGTGGGACTTAGTGTTTAACCGGCAATATTTGGTCGAGACACGACACGCCAGCCGGTTGCGACACGCCGCGTTATTTAAGTGCGTAAGTCGTCCACAGACTGTGGACAAGGTGGCTTAAAAGTCCGGAATTCCGCTGATTTTTTTGGCATCTCCTGTGGACTATTGGTGCATAAAATGACATACTTGTAATACATCATCTTGGGGTCCAAGCAAACCGCCTGCACTATATGTAGTATCGATTTACGGATCTAGACCAGTTCGCCGAAAGGCCCAACTGGTAGGTGAAGCCAAAGAGTGAAGCATAAAAGCTCCGCAAATAATTACAGTTCAAGCCAGTACAGCAGGCGGACCAGAACAGCATTCGATTTGAATGCACTAAGGGGACGAAAGATCATGACCGTCACGGTTTACACGAAGCCAGCATGTGTGCAGTGCAATGCCACTTACCGAGCCCTCGACAAGAAGGGCATCACCTACCAGAGCGTCGATCTGTCACAGGATCCCGAGGCGTTGGAGCGCGTTCGTGCGTTCGGCTACTTACAAGCTCCGGTGGTAGTCACTGAGCAGGATCACTGGTCAGGATTTCGTCCGGACAAAATTGATGCGATTGCCCAGGCCTCAGACGCCGCGAGTTCAGTCGCCTAAGTCCTTTGCCGCCGTCGTGCTCGCTGTTGTTTGTAGCAGCCAGCCCGATGGTGATTGGCGGAGGGTGCTATGAATCCCACCGATAGTCGAGTCATTTATTTCTCCTCGGTATCCGGCAATACCCACCGCTTCGTCGACAAGCTCGACGTCGGGGCAGCGCGGTTGCCGGTGAAGACTCAGGACGAAACTCTCAAGGCTACTGAACCGTTTGTTCTGGTTTTACCCACTTATGGTGGCGAGACAGGACACGGGGCGGTGCCAAAACAAGTGATCAAATTCCTCAACGTAGCGGAAAATCGATCACTGATCCGGGGCGTTATTGCCGCTGGAAATACAAATTTTGGGGAAACCTACTGCTTGGCAGGCGACATCATCGCTACTAAGTGCAAAGTTCCCCTTCTTTATCAATTCGAACTTATGGGCACACCGGAAGATGTGGATCGGTTTCATCAGGGATTGGAACAATTTTGGACACGACAGTTGCAGGCGCAGTGAGCGCTAGCGCCCGCCCCGAAAGGGACAACGCAGGCGAAGCGGTAGACACCGCTCCGGCTATCAAGAAGAACGATCTGCCGGCCGCATACCAGGGCCTGGGGTACCACGAGCTCAATGCGATGCTCAATTTGTACGATGCGGATGGCAACATCCAATTCGACGCTGATCGTGAAGCTGCGCACCAGTACTTCCTGCAACACGTCAATAACAACACCGTGTTCTTCCATGACCTGGAAGAGAAGCTCGATTACCTGGTGAAAAATCAGTACTACGAGCGGGAAACCCTCGATCAGTACACGATGAACTTCATCCGCGAGCTCTACAACCGCGCCTACAAGAAGAAGTTCCGCTTCGAGACCTTCCTTGGCGCGTTCAAGTTCTACACCTCCTACACGCTCAAAACTTTCGACGGAAAGCGTTTCTTGGAGCGCTACGAGGATCGCGTGTGCATGGTGGCCCTGCACCTGGCGCGCGGTAACGAGGATCTAGCGCTGAAGCTCGTTGACGAAATCATTGACGGACGTTTCCAGCCAGCGACGCCTACCTTCCTTAACGCGGGTAAGGCCCAGCGCGGCGAATTGGTTTCCTGCTTCCTGCTCCGTATCGAAGACAATATGGAGTCGATCGGCCGCTCGATCAACTCTGCTTTGCAGCTTTCCAAGCGTGGCGGTGGTGTGGCTTTTGCCTTGACTAACATTCGTGAAGTTGGTGCGCCGATCAAGCAGATCGAGAACCAATCTTCTGGTGTTATTCCAGTGATGAAATTGCTTGAAGACAGCTTCTCCTACGCGAACCAGCTTGGTGCTCGGCAAGGTGCCGGCGCAGTGTATCTGCACGCGCACCACCCAGACATCAACCGCTTCCTCGACACCAAGCGTGAGAACGCAGACGAGAAAATCCGTATTAAGACGCTTTCGCTGGGCGTAGTAGTACCGGATATCACCTTCGAGCTGGCCAAGCGCGATGAGGACATGTACTTGTTCTCCCCGTACGACGTCGAGAAGGTCTATGGCATACCGTTCTCCGACATTTCGGTCACCGAAAAGTACTACGAAATGGTCGACGATTCGCGGATCAAGAAGACCAAGATCAAGGCCCGCGAGTTCTTCCAAACGCTCGCTGAGATCCAATTTGAATCTGGCTACCCGTACATCATGTTCGAGGACACGGTAAACCGGGCTAACCCGATCGAAGGCAAGATCATCATGAGCAACTTGTGCTCAGAGATCCTGCAGGTTTCCAAGCCAACCGTTTACAACGATGACTTGTCTTATGCCGAGACCGGTAAGGATATCTCCTGTAACTTGGGCTCGCTGAATATTGCGCGAACCATGGACTCGCCTGACTTCGGCAACACGATCGAGACTTCGATTCGGGCCTTGTCCGCGGTGTCGGACATGTCCGACATCAGGTCAGTACCGTCTATCGCTAAGGGCAACCGGGCTTCGCGAGCAATTGGCTTGGGTCAGATGAACTTGCATGGTTACCTTGCGCGGGAGCGGGTGCACTACGGCTCCGAAGAAGGTTTGGACTTCACCAATATCTACTTCTACACCGTGGTCTATCACGCCTTGCGCGCTTCGAACCTGTTGGCGATTGAGACTGGCGAAACCTTTGGTGGCTTCGAGAACTCGAAGTACGCCTCCGGTGAATTCTTCGACAAGTACACCGATCAGGAGCGGCTGCCGCAGACGGAGCGAGTGCGTGAGCTCTTTGCCAATGTGCACATTCCGACTCAGGACGACTGGCGTTCGCTGAAGGCTTCGATTATGGAGCACGGCATCTACAACCAGAACCTGCAAGCAGTACCGCCCACTGGCTCGATCAGCTACATCAACAACTCGACGTCCTCGATCCACCCGGTGGCCTCGAAGATTGAGATCCGTAAAGAAGGCAAAATCGGCCGTGTTTACTACCCGGCGCCGTATTTGACCAACGACAACCTGGAGTTCTACCAGGATGCGTACGAAATTGGTTACGAGAAGATCATCGACACCTACGCTGCTGCTACTCAGCACGTGGACCAGGGTTTGTCTTTGACGCTGTTCTTCAAAGACACCGCCAGCACTCGCGATATCAACAAAGCCCAGATCTATGCATGGCGTAAAGGCATCAAGACGGTTTACTACATCCGTCTGCGCCAGTTGGCACTCGAAGGCACCGAAGTCGAGGGCTGCGTCAGCTGCATGCTGTAACGGCCATCCACGACGTCGGCAAGGCATCACCCGCGTTCGCGGTTCACTTCGGCATTCAGTTCAGGAAGAAGACATGACACCCGAGAAGCTCAAACTGGTCGACCAGGTCCAGGCGATCAACTGGAACCGGATCCAAGACGATAAAGACGTCGAGGTCTGGAACCGTTTGGTAAACAACTTTTGGCTGCCGGAAAAGGTGCCGTTGTCCAACGACGTGCAGTCCTGGGCAACTCTGACACCGGACGAGCAGCAGCTCACCATGCGAGTGTTTACCGGCTTGACGTTGTTGGACACCCTGCAGGGTACTGTGGGTGCGGTCAGCTTGATCCCTGATGCGATCACACCGCATGAAGAAGCTGTCTACACGAACATCGCGTTCATGGAGTCGGTACACGCGAAGAGCTACTCGTCGATCTTCTCTACCTTGTGCTCCACCAAGGAGATCGACGAGGCTTTCCGTTGGTCGGTGGAGAATGAGAATCTGCAGAAAAAGGCGCAGATTGTCATGAACTACTACACCGGCGATGACCCGCTCAAGCGCAAGGTTGCTTCGACGTTGCTTGAGTCGTTCTTGTTCTACTCGGGCTTCTACCTGCCGATGTACTGGTCTTCACGCGCAAAGCTGACTAACACGGCAGACTTGATCCGTTTGATCATCCGCGATGAAGCAGTACACGGCTATTACATCGGCTACAAGTTCCAGAAGGGCTTGGAGAAGGTTTCCGAAGAGCGTCGTGAAGAGATCAAGGCTTACACCTTTGATTTGCTCTACGAGCTCTACGAGAACGAAATTCAGTACACGCACGACCTTTACGACGCTGTCGGCTTGGCTGAGGACGTCAAAAAGTTCCTGCATTACAACGCGAACAAGGCGTTGATGAACTTGGGCTACGAAGCGATGTTCCCGAGCACGGTAACGGACGTCAACCCTGCGATCCTTTCCGCGTTGTCACCGAACGCCGATGAGAATCACGACTTCTTCTCTGGCTCCGGCTCGTCTTACGTGATTGGCAAGGCTGTTAATACCGAAGACGAGGACTGGGACTTCTAAGTCCTAAACTGCCGCGCTCTCTCGTTGAGGGGTCGTGTTATGACGCTAATACCGTTTTTAGCGTCATAACACGACCCCTCAACGCGTTTTTCGCTGATGTGAAACGATAGAGTCAGCAACTAGCTTGGGGAGGGGCAATGGACTTTTTCACGTCGCTGCCTTTCGGCTGGGCATTTCTTTCTCTGTTTTGCATCGTGATGGCACGTGCAAACGTCACCTACTGGCTAGGGCGTGGCGCAGCAGCCGGCGGCCGGAAAACCAATCTCAAAAAGTACTTGGATTCGGCACCTATGGCCCGCGCAGAGTCGATCATTGCGCGCTGGGGAGCTCCCGCCGTCGCCATCTGCTTTATGACCGTGGGCTTGCAAACTGCGATCAACCTGGCCGCCGGCGTCGGCCGCATGCCGTACCCGAGTCGCTACCTGCCTGCCGTAATTGCTGGCTCGGTGATTTGGGCGCTGCTCTACGCCACCATTGGTTTGGCCGCGATCAACGCGACAATTGCGGCCTTTGGCGGCGAACCTGCCAGCTTCGTGGTGCTTTTTCTCATTGCAGTGGCCATTGTTGCTGCCATTTTATGGCGTCGCAAAGTCCGCTCCGCAAACCGGTAATATCGATCTGGTGCAGACAGAGGCAGAATCTTATTACCGTAAGCTCGGCGAAGGCCGCTACGAATCCACGATCCACGCGCAGGGCGCCTGGAACCCAAACGAGCAGCACATGGCGCCGGTTTCCGGCATTCTTGTCCGTGAGCTAGAGGCGTTTTCGCCACGCCCCGATTTGCGGATGGCTCGAATCAACTTCGATATCTTGGGCATGATCCCCGGTGGCGAGTTCAGTATCGAGTGCAAAGTACTCCGGCCAGGGAAGACCATTGAGTTGGTCCAGGCAGAGATGATTGCAAGCGGTCGTGCCGCCGTTCGCGCCACGGCCTGGTGTTTACAGCGTTCAGATACGACGGCGGTCGCGGGCTTGGGCGACGCGGCAATGCCTTCGTTGAGTGAGGCGACTAGTGCGCAGGGGCTGGCTGAATGGCCCGGTGGCTATATTCGATCGATTGATCTGCAATCAGTTCCTGGTGCGGTCCCGGGTCGAGGGCAGTCCTGGCTGCGCGGAAGATACGCAATGGTGGAAGGTGAACCCACTGAAGACCTGGTAAAGCTCATTGGTGTAGCAGACACCGCCAATGGCATAGCGCCACGGATTGCCCCGGGCGAAGGCACCTATATTTACCCCAATACCGATCTTTCGATTCATCTCTACCGTGAGCCCGAGGGTGAATGGCTAGGGCTGGATACTTCAGTGACCTTCGGCAGCGACGGAGTAGGATTGACCTCCTCGGTGCTGAATGATCATAGAGGTCCCTTTGGGCGGGCTGAACAGATTTTGACCGTGCGAGCGACCACTCAACAGTAGGAGGAGCCATGGCTAAGGCAATCTGGAATGGCGAAGTAATCGCTGAATCTGACGATATTGAGCTTGTGGAGGGAAATAAATACTTTCCGCTAGCTTCAGTGCGTTCAGATGTACTCTAACCAACTGATATGCATTCGAGCTGTCGTTGGAAGGGCGAAGCCAGCTACTTCACCTTAAACGTCAATGGTGAAAGCAATACTGACGCCGCTTGGTACTACCCAGAACCTTTGAAAGGTGCCGAAATGGTGCTGGATCGAGTCGCCTTTTGGAAGGGTGTGACGATCGCTGATTGAGCCGTTGGGATCTGCAGGATCCATCGATCTGATCGACCAGACTGAATCTGCGGGGGCCGAAGCAGATCTCCAAACTGGTCTCGATTTACTTGCTGAGGTGAAAGCTGGCCAGCGTGGCCGGACTTTGCGTTTGTATCGTCCAGAACCAACGATGGCGTTTGGCCAGCGGGATGCGAATTTGCCGGGGTTTGCGGCTTCGGCTGCTGCTGCTCGTCGGCACGGCTTTGAACCGTTGGTTCGGAAGGCTGGTGGAAGGGTAGCGCCTTACCACCAAGGCTGTCTAGTGGTAGATCATCTTGAGCCGGAAACCGATGCGGTTCTCAAGGCGAAATCTAGATTTAGCTATTTTGGCCAACTGTTCGCTGAGGTATTGCAGAACGTTGGCGTCGACGCTGGAATTGGCGAAATTCCCGGCGAATATTGCCCGGGCGAATTTAGTGTGCACGGCAACGGCTCTGGCTTGAGCCTGAAGCTGGTTGGCACGGCCCAGCGCGTTGTTGCCGGTGCCTGGTTATTCAGCTCAGTGATAATCGTTGAAAACGGCGACCCGCTTCGAGATGTGCTGATCGATTGCTACCGCGAGCTAGGGCTGGACTGGGACCCCACAACCGCAGGGGCGGCCAATGACTTGCAACCGGGCCTAGTCGTCGAAGACGTTAAGGCAGCATTGTTAGCTGCATACGGCCTGTAACGCTTAGGCTGCCAAGCGTTCCTTGACTTCAAGTAGCGAAGGATTTGTAGCGGCTGTGCCGTCCGGGAAAATCACGGTAGGCACGGTCTGGTTACCGTTGTTGAGTTGTTCAACCAGTTCTGCGCTGCCTGCTACTTCTTCGATATTGATTTCGGTGTAGCCGATTCCCGGCGAATCAAGCTGCGATTTTAGTCTGCGGCAATATCCACACCATGACGTGGAAAACATCGTAATCGTGCCGGCAGCCGGGGTGTACTCAATGCTGTTGGTCAAACTCATTCTTGTTCGTTCTCCTGCTTCTTGGTGCGACTTCCTCAGTTATTCCTAACCGGGCAAGGGCCTCAAGTATTCCGACGTAGCACCAGGAAGACGCAACTTTGAGCGAATGACTAATCTTGATCTTCGTCAGCTTCTGCGCGGCGAAACTCCAGCGAAAGATACAGCGCTAATGCAGCCGAGTTGCTGTCGTCAACGCGGACTGAGACTTCCCGATGTCCAGACTGGAACAGCAGATCGCTGGAAATGACCACCAGACGTTCAGCAAGGCCCCGTCTGCGATGGTCACGGTCGGTGAAAAGTTCAATCAACAAAGGAACTTCAGGGCTGTTATCTTCGGCAGAACGTTCTACCACCAGCACTGCGGCAATAATCTTGCCAGACTCGTCAAGTGCAACTTGCGAAATGTCCGCAAGAAAATTTCCATACTTCCCTGCGAAGGTATCGGTAATATCTGCGGTTGCGGCCTCGACCGATTTCTCACCGAAACCGGCGTCGTAAGCGCTGAAGTACAACTCGCCCAATGCCGAAATATCCTCGGTACTCAAGCTTCGAGTCGTGATATCTAGTTCAGTTGGCAGGGGAGAGGTCCGCGCAATCAGGGTAACTTTGCTGATCATGGATCGCTCCTTCTGTTGGGATCGGACCTTGATTCCATTCCCAAGGTTCCGTTAGCTGTGCAGAGTAGCGCCATTGGACTCTACTGCCATGCTAGACGGCAATGGATTTCATCGCTATTCAAATTTCTTATTACAAGCTGGGAAAACCCTGAGTAAGCGCAACTTTGCCTACCACTCGACAATAAGCTGATTCGAATATATATTCGAATCAGCTTATTGTTCTTCTCGAAATGAGCGATCGACTGACTGAATTTTCAGGCGATGGGGCCCGGTGGCAGTTAGGCGGCGTTGCATGAACACCTTTAGTGAGTCGGTAGAAATTTCTTGCGGTCCAGGTAGTCGGCCGATTGAACTTCGATGGCGTGGTGAGACTTATCACGTGGTTGCCGGGCGCCGGAGACCATTCAAATTATCTGGTTTTCTTCGTGAGGGCGCTGGCGCTACTTCGGCTGAGTATGAACTTTGGGAGCTTGAAGTAACTCATCCAGAGCGCTCACGTTGTGTGCTGCGCGTCAGTCACCGAGCGGGTGGGACTCGTTGGCGGCTGCTGAGACTGGTTGGCGGCTGCTGAGTTTGCGACGTTGGGTTAGTTGCACGTCGCGCAAAGAACGGTGCGTGCTCTGGCGTGATTCCAAAGCCAACCAGTCGTGGCGCAATGAATCGCCCCGGCGTGTCCGGAGGGTTTCTCAGACGATGAGCCTGTCGGCGGCTGCCGTGCTCTGGTAGTGATTGTAGTAGTGGTTTTCTAGCTCTACTGGTGGGATGTCTCCGCAGTACTGGTAGAGCCTTCGGTGGTTGTACCAATCGACCCATTCAGCAGTGCCGATTTCGACTTCTTCTAGAGTCCGCCAGGGCTTGCCTGGTTTGATCAGCTCGGTCTTATAAAGCCCGTTGATGGTTTCCGCCAAGGCGTTGTCGTAACTATCACCCACAGAACCGATCGAGGGGCGGATACCGGCCTGGGCCAGGCGTTCGGTGAAGGCCAAGGAGGCGTATTGAGCCCCGGCATCGTGATGATGAATCACCCCGGAAATCTCAGCCCCGGCCCGTTCACGACTCCAGATTGCCTGATTAACTGCGTTGAGCACTAGCACGGTGTTCATAGAAGCACTCGCTGACCAGCCCAGGATCCTCCGAGAGTAAGCATCGATCACGAAGGCAACATAGACCCACCCGGACCAGGTCGAAACATAGGTGAAATCATCTACCCATAGCCGATCCGGTGCCGTTGGTGTGAAATCACGGCGGACCAAGTCCTTCGCTCGGGCCGCCTTCGAGTCTTTGATCGTGGTGCGTTTGACCTTGCCACGGACCGCACCCTGTATGCCAAGTAACCCCATGAGCCGTTCTACCGTGCACCTGGCCACCGGCACACCTTCACGGTTCATCGCCAACCAGACTTTCCTGGTGCCGTAAACCCCGTAATTAGCGGCATACACCTTCTGGATCACGGGCTTGAGCACCTCATCACGTTGTTCTCGGTGAGATCGTGTTTTATCCACCCATTCGTAGTACGTGGGACGGGGTGGTCTTCACCCCGTCCCAGTAAGCACCTGGCAGATCGACTCGACACCCCACCGCAATCCATTATTCTCGCGGTGACCGGCATGGTCCTTGATGTATTTCACGATCAGTGTTGTGGCGGTCGAGTTCGACCGCGAAAAAAGCTGAAGCACTCCGAAGGATCGCGTTCGCCCGTTTCAGCTCAGCGTTCTCACGCCGTAACCGTTTCAGCTCGGCCGATTCCGTGCTCGTTGTTCCAGTTCTAGTACCAACATCGATCTCGGCTTGCCGGACCCATTTACGCACCGTTTCCGGCACACCCACACCCAAAAGCTGGGCAACTTTTTGCATCGCCGCCCACTCCGAAGACGCACCCTCCATCTCCGCCACCATGCGCACCGTACGATCCTTCAACTCCTGCGGATACCGTGTCGTAGTTTTCCCTGCCATGTCCTGATCCTCTCAAACAAGAAAGTCTCCGGACACGCCGGGGCGATTCAGTACGGCATGATTGGCGTTTTGGGTGTGCGGATTTGGGTGCAGAACAAGGTCGATTTTGGCAATCCGGTCAACCTGACCACGGCCGCCGTCGCACTGATCATTGGCATTGCTAATTACACCTGGAACATCGGCGATTTGCAGTTCGCCGGCATCGCCTTGGGCACTGCGGCGGCACTGGTGATCTATCACGGCATGCACAGCCTCACGAAGCTCCGCTCCTCATTCAGCACCCTTTAACTCCGTCGAGTGTCGACTTGTGGTTGGTTTTCGCGCGCAAAACCAGCCACAAGTCGACACTCGACGGTTAGGAAGGTGGGGGTTAGGGGCTGTTTGCCCGACGTTGCCGGAACACGCCAATTCCGATCATGACGACGGCGAGCGCTGCCGAGATGATGCCGGACTCTCGGTTCGCATCCAACACGAACATGCCGACGAGCATCGCGATAATCGCCAACATCGTGATCCAGGGCAGATACGGGAAGAACCACATCTTGAGCGGCAGATCTTTTGCTGCCGCGCCCATCCGCTGTCGCAATATCAACTGCGAGACGGAAATCGCGAGCCAAACAAACAAAGCCACCGCACCGGAGGTGTTCACCAAAAACAGAAACACTGTGTCCGGGTAAAACAGGTTTAGACCAACCGTGACAAAGCCGACCACAGTGGAGGCGAGCACTGCGGAACGGGGCACACCGCTGCGCTCAATTCTTTGCAGTGCCTTCGGCGCATCACCACGTTGCGCTAGCGAGAAGATCATTCGGCTGGCCGTGTATAAACCGGAATTTAAACAAGAAAGCACTGAAACTAGCACGACGACGTCCATAATCGTCCCAGCGCCGGGGATGCCGTAAAGCTCCATCACGGCAACGTACGGACTTTTCGCCACGTTGGCATCATTCCAAGGCAAAAGCGTCACGACGATGGCAATCGAGCCGATGTAAAACACCAGAATCCGCCAAACCGTGGAGCGAACCGCTTTTTTGACCGCGGTAGCCGGATCTGCAGATTCACCAGCCGCAATCGTGGCAATCTCAGCTCCGAAGAACGAGAACACCACTACTAAAATACCAGCGAGTACCGCACCGGGTCCGCTAGGAAAGAAGCCGCCTTGACCGGTGAGATTGCTCAGTCCCGGAGCGGCGACGCCTGGCATTAAACCAAAAATCGCGAGTACGCCGAGGACCAAAAAGACCACGATCGCCGCAACTTTGATCGACGCAAACCAGAATTCAAATTCGCCGAATGACTTCACAGAGAACACGTTCGTCCCGGTGAGCAGCACCATGAGGATCAGCGCCCAAACCCACTGATCAATATCGGGGACCCAACGATGGACAATTGCTGCACCAGCGGTTGCTTCAATGCCCAGCACGATGATCCAGAACCAGGCATAGAGCCAGCCAATACTAAACCCTGCCCAGCGACCAAAAGCTTTATCTGCATAGGCGGAAAACGAGCCCGTTTCCGGATTTGCCGCGGCCATTTCGCCCAGCATCCGCATCACGAAGATCACCACAAGGCCGGCGGCCGCATAGGCGACCAGGATTCCCGGCCCGGCCTGTTGAATGGCGGCACCTGATCCCACGAAAAGCCCGGCGCCGATGACGCCAGCTATCGCGATCATTGAAAGGTGCCGCGGCTTGAGCGATTTAGCCAGCTCTGGACTCGCTGGGGTATTCATCGGGGTTCTCCATACGGACAAGGGGTCGCAATCAGCACCCCACCCTACTCCCCTCGTCTACACCTTCCCCTTCCGTCGAGGCAGCTGCAACCACACCAAACGCCGCAAGTTCATCGAAGTCAATGCTGAACTGCCCAGCAACCAGCACTACTGGTTTATCTTGAGCCTGCGCAGCTTTGGCCACGCTGATCGGAGTTTTTCCAGCCAGCGATTGCTTGTCGATCTGGCCCTCGCCAGGAACCATGAGGTCCGCCGCGGCAATATGTGCTTCCAAACCCACTAGCTCGGCCACCAGCGAAGCACCCGATTCGATGCCAACCGAGCCAATGTGCTGACCGGCAAACGCCAGGAAAGCTGCGGGGAAACCACCAGCTGCACCCGCGCCAGGCACATTAACATCTGCACCGGTTTCCTGGCGCAGCAACGAGGCCAAGTTGCGAAGACCCACGTCGAGTAGCTCCACCCCGGCTTCATCGACACCCTTTTGCGGTGCAAAAACATATGCCGCACCATCAAGACCGCTCAGCGGATTCTCCACATCTACTGCCAATCTGATCTGCACAGAAGTCAGCCTGGCGTCTAAACCGCTGATATCAATCGCCGCAACCTCAGCCAGAGGACCTCCGCCTAACGGCAGCAATGCGCCGTGCCGATCCAGCAGTTTCAAACCCAAAGCGCGCAGTGCACCGGTACCGCCGTCGGTCATTGCGGTACCGCCCAGTCCCAAAACTATTTCTGTGGCACCAGCGTCTAATGCCGCTGCGATTAATTGTCCGCATCCGTAGCTGTGTGCACGCAAGGCGTGTTCAGGGGTCTGATCCGTGAGGAGGAATCCGCTGGCTTGCGCAGTCTCAATGACCGCCGTCGTGCCTTTGATCGCCCAGACCGCTCCAGTTGGCTTCAAGATTGGGCCAACCACCGCGGTAAGACGTTCCTCAAAACCAGTCGCTACCGCTACCGCTACCGTACCTTCGCCGCCGTCGGCCATGGGCAGAAGATCGACGTCGGCATCCGGATAGACCCGGAATACCCCTTCGGCGATGGCTTACGCTGCTTCGGCCGCACTCAGCGTTCCTTTGAACTTATCCGGGGCAATCAACACGCGCATAGCTCCATCTTTGCACCCGCGGGCGTCTCGTTGAATTGTGCTTTGCAGCCAAGGGCTGATTTGCTAGCATTCCTAAATGCCGGAAGCTAAAATCCAGCTCAACGTGTATTTGCCAGCAGGGTTCATCGGCAAGTGCATACATCGCGAAGTTCACGAAGGAATCGCTTAATGCTTCGCGTTCGCCCCATCCACTACACGTCGCGTGTGGAAGAATTTTTGCCAATCTTCGATGCGCTGGGACTGACGAGGCGCAATTCAACCGAAAATACTTACCAGTTCGACGCCGGCTCTGGCCGCCTTACACTGCGTCAAGTCCCGGTTGGCTAAAAAGAGGACGGCGTGGCTCAACTGGGCTTCGAAGTCCGTGATCTTGAGATTTTCGCGAGCAGAACCGTGGCCGATGGCACTGCCGCCGAAATCGTTCATCGAGAGCACCAAACTAGCGTAGAAGTCCGCGACCGCGATGGTTTGAGCTTCTTCGTCAATACTGCAGAGCCTCTGGAGTCTGACCCGGCTGCGGATGGCCGGTTAAGCGTAAATATGCTCTGGCTAACGCCCGATGTTCCGGCGGCAATAACCGACCTCAGCAACATCGGCGCGCGGCTACTGAAAACTGCAGACAACGGTCACATCGCGGATTTCGCCGCTAAAAATAGTGGAAAAATCATGGCGCACTTTGCTAAAACAGCAGCCCACGGTCCGCTTGGTTTCGGCTATCACGGCAAGGTGGAGGAGTTGTTGGAAAGGCTACTCGCCGCAGGCATCGATGCGCATCTAATTGATGAAAGTTATGGCCGAACGCTACACATAACGAATCCAGATTTCGCAGACCAGCCAAGTAATCCCACCGGGCCCACCATCTGGGTTAACGAAGAAGACCAGCCAGATCAGTATGGATATACCGCACCTTCTGGCACGGCCCCGCAAGCTGCCCGGCTGGACCGCGATTCGAATTGAGCCACTTCATCTCGGTGCGACGAGGGCGCACGCGGATCAGAGACGGCAAAGTGCAACATACTGAGCTTCATCGGGTAGAAATGAGACATGACCGTTCGCACCCCCGATCCGAATCCAGGCTGGCTCTCCGAAGGGGACCTCTACGAGGCACGCAGCCGACTTCCGATGATTTATGTCGAGGCAGTGCCGGTCCGCTTGGACCCGCTTGGCTACGTCAACGAAGTCGGGCTGCTGCTTCAAGCTGACGATGATGCCAGCATGATCCGCTCCTTAGTCTCGGGCCGTGTGTTGTACCGCGAGACAATCCGGGCCGCGCTGATGCGTCACATTGAAAAAGACCTTGGCCCGCTTGCCTTGCCGCAACTTCCGCTCAGCCCAGTGCCGTTCACAGTGGCCGAGTATTTCCCCGCGCCGTCGCAGACTGGATTTACCGATGAACGGCAGCACGCGGTTTCACTGGCCTACGTGATTCCAGTGACCGGTGAGTGTTCACCTCGCCAAGACGCGCTGGAGTTGACCTGGATGACTCCGCAGGAAGTGTTGAGCCCGTTGGTACAAGCCGAGTTCGACGGCGGACGCGGCGAGCTGGTGAAGCAAGCGTTGGCATTCGCCGGGTTCAACCCGGCCTAACCCAACGGGGGTTCATCCCCCCCGTCATCCCGGTTTCGGATAGGCAGACAGCTTTGCGATAGCAAGAATGCACGTCATCTTGCTATCGCAAAGCTGTCTGCCTATCCGAAACCGGGAGTACCGAAGCAGCACGCTCGAAGGAGCGCAGCGAATCAGCAGGTAGCTAAGCCAAAATCGGCCGGTCCCTTAAGGTAAATATTGCTGACGTAGCCACCCAATGCGGACGAGTAGCTCCAAATGTCGTTCGTGTAACCAGAATCCTGGACTTCTTGACCACGAGCTTGGCAACTAAAGGTAGCGTCTTGGTCGCTCACGGTCTTCACTGCGGTACTAGACGTATTGGCCGCGGCCCGAACATTCACATCGGTACCCCAAATGTGAATAGTCTTGCCGCCAGCCGGTGGCGGCGTGTCCCCGCTGCAGTTTGGCAAGCCAAAGTCGGCTGGCCCCGAAAGATAGATGTTGTTGACGTAGCCACCAAGCCCCGGCGAAAAACTCCAAATATCGTTGGTGTAACCCTCAGCGGTGACCTTTTCCCCACGGACCTGGCAGCTCAAGCGCGTGTAGGTGTCGCTGACGGTTGTTACCACATCGCTCTGCGTATTCGGTCCCTTCCGGATCCGCACACCATTGGCCCAAATATGCACTGAATTGGGATCAGGCGGATTATTGCCCGGCGGCACCGGGGTGCCGCCGTCGCCAGTGTAGCGATAGACCCCGGTGGTACCGGAGGTCCGCAAGGCTCTGACGTTGAGTCCTTCAATATCACCTTGGACTTGCACCATTTTGCCGCCGCCCAAGTTCATTGCGGTGTGTCCGTTGTATACGAAGACATCGCCAGCTTGATAGGCGCCGTTGGTGACCCGGCTGAACTTGTGTGAGGTCAAAGCACTATCCATACCGCCAGTGGCAACGCCGCCCCAATCTACGCCGGTGGCTTCGTACCAGGCCCAGCGCATGAAGCCAGAGCAATCCAGACCCACTTTGTTTCGGTCGTCGAAATAGCTGCTGTCGTCGTTATAGATAGTGCCGGTTGAGGGCCCCGGCCAGATGGTGTTCAAGGTCAGGTTTTCCATCAGCGGCATGATGTGCGCGCCATACTTTTCGCTGGCTTCGGCGAGTGAAATGTTGGGAATCCCGGGCCGGAGGTTCGCATCGAGGGATTTGATCAAATTGTGCTCTTCGAGCAGCAAGTGATTTGTGAAAGCTAAATCCGCATAAGCAATATTGCGCACATCGCGAAGGCTGGGTTCGTAACTGTGCGGATCAGCACCTTCTGGCACAAGCGCCAAGACATTTGCTCGGTCACCAGCCACGTTCCTGGTTAAGTCGGCGATGATTCCCGTGGTGGTAACCACCTTGAGCCGATAGTCTTCAGCGTCGAAGGTGCTAGTCACGGCACAACCGCTCAAAGCGACCGCAGCGCAAACTGCGAGCGTGGCGAAACGAGCACGACGGAGTCGTACGAAATAGGAGCGGGGCATCGGAAGCTTTCTAACTAGTCGACGAAGCCAGTCTAACCACTAATGATTCTCATTTGCATTAACAATTCGCTCCGCACCCGTTTCGGATAGCCAGACGCATCTGCGTTAGCCAGGATGCGGATGTTCTGCCTAACGCAGATGCGTCTGGCTATCCGAAACGGATTGGGCTGCGAGAATAGACAGGTGCCTCAATCAGATTTCAGCTTCACCATCGGCTCCAAACTCAGCGAGACGTCGCCAACTAAGAGCGCCGAAAAACCCGACGGCGGCGAGTTCCTAGGCCGCACCGGAACCATCAGCACCCCGCACGGTGAGATTCAGACGCCGGCCTTTATTGCCGTAGGCACCAAGGCGACCGTCAAAGCAGTGCTGCCCGAATCGATGAAAGAGCTTGGCGCGCAGGCGCTGCTCGCTAACGCTTACCACCTCTACTTGCAGCCCGGACCGGAGATCGTGGACCAAGCTGGCGGCCTAGGGTCGTTTATGAATTGGTCCGGCCCCACATTCACCGACTCCGGCGGATTCCAGGTGATGAGTCTGGGGTCTGGCTTCAAAAAAGTCATCGATATGGTGAATATCGATCAAAGCGGCGCGGATGACCGAGTTGCCCCCGGCAAGGAACGCTTGGCGCACATCGACGACGACGGCGTCTGGTTCAAGTCACATCTAGATGGTAGCAAGCACCGCTTCACCCCCGAAGTTTCACTGCAGATTCAGCACCAGCTGGGTGCGGACGTGATGTTTGCTTTCGACGAGCTCACCACATTGCACAACTCGCGCGGTTACCAAGAAGAAGCATTGGAACGAACCCGGCTGTGGGCCGAACGCTGCATCTCTGAACATCAGCGGTTGATTGTAGAACGTGAAACTAAGCCTTATCAAGCCCTTTTCGGCGTGATTCAAGGTGCTCAATATGAGGACTTGCGCCGCAAGGCATCCCGCGATCTTGGCGGCATGGACATCGACGGCATGCAGTTTGATGGCTTTGGCCTGGGTGGCGCGTTGGAAAAGGAAAATCTGGGCACGATTGTGCGCTGGTGCTGCGAAGAGCTGCCCGAAAATAAGCCGAAGCACTTGTTAGGCATCTCAGAACCGGATGACATCTTTGTCGCGATCGAAAACGGTGCCGATACTTTCGACTGCGTCTCCCCCACCAGAGTCGCCAGAAACTCTGCTTTCTACACGCCGTTCGGCCGTAAAAACCTTTCAAACGCAAAGTACAAGCGCGATTTTGGCCCGCTCATGGACGGCTGCGATTGCTACACCTGCATCAATTACAGCCGGGCATACATCCACCACCTCTACAAGTCCAAAGAGATGATTTCAGCAACGCTGATTTCCATTCACAATGAGCGGTTCGTGGTCAAAATGGTCGACGACGCACGGCTAGCTATTGAGGACGGTTCATTCTTCGAATTCAAGGACGAGACTTTGACGAATTACTACTCCGCCTAAGCGAAAACACCAGCAGTTCCTGCTCACCAACCCCGGCGATCAGCGTAGATTGGCGGTATGACCCTGCCTTTCACTCCTGCACCGGATTTCAGCACTCGACCAACTCTTCGCGGCACCTTTGGCATGAGCGCCAGTACGCATTGGCTAGCTACAGCCACCTCGCAATCTGTTTTGGAGCGCGGCGGAAATGCTTTTGATGCGGCAACGGCGGCGGCGTTTGTACTGCATGTTGTGGAACCGCACCTCAACGGGCCAGGTGGGGGATATGACCGGCATTTTCGTCACGGCGAATGATCCGACGCCGAAGGTTCTGATGGGCCAGGGGCCAGCGCCCGCGGCAGCCAATCGCGAGCATTACTTAGCTGAAGGACTAGATCTGGTGCCCGGCTCCGGCGCGCTAGCAGCCGCCGTGCCCGGCGCGGTCGACGCATGGCTGATCTTATTGCGCGACCATGGCACTTGGGCCTTGGCCAAGGTACTTGACTACGCGCGCGATGGTCACCCGGTAGCCGCCGGCGTGTGCCGCACCATCAGCACGGTGAAAGAGCTTTTCAACGAGCACTGGCCGACGTCGGCTGCGCAGTGGCTACCCGACGGCAAGGTTCCGCAGCCTGGCCAGTTGGTGCGCAACGAGGCGTGGGCGGACTCCCTTCAGCGACTCGCCTCAGCCGGAAACGCCGATCGGGTTGCCAGCATCGAGGCGGCCCGGGCCTTGTGGCGCAGTGATATCGCTCAGGCGGTGGCGGATTTCGCAAAACAACCGCACCGGCACTCTTCGGGCTCAGACCATGCCGGCGTGATTACCGCCGCTGATTTCCAATCTTTCGAAGCCGGGTATGAGGAGCCTGTGAGCATCGAATTCCGCGGCCATACCGTGGTCAAAGTTGGCGCTTGGAGCCAGGGCCCCGCGCTACTACAGACGCTAAGAATTCTCGACGGCTTTGACGATGAGCAATTAGATCCTTCGACCGCGCTCGGAGTGCACACAATCCTCGAAGCGCAGAAGCTTTCGTATGCAGATCGCGACGCCTACTATGGCGACAGCAATAATATTCCGCTTGAGGTACTTCTCTCAGTGGAGTACGCGGACAGACGCCGAAAGCTCATCACCGAGCAGGCGAGTCATGAGTTCAAGCCGGGCGAAATTGATCAGATCGAAGCCTTCCTTCCGCCACTTCGGACCGAATATGCCGCTTCCGGCATGGGTTACACCATTGCGGGAGTTGGTGAGCCGACAGTGCGGCCAACTGGCGAAACTCGTGGCGATACTTGTCATCTTGATGTGGTGGACCATTGGGGAAACATGATTTCCGCAACGCCTTCTGGTGGCTGGCTGCAGAGCTCACCGTATGCACCCGAAGTTGGCTTTTGCCTGGGCACTCGGTTGCAAATGACCTGGCTTGAAGATGGCGGTCCGGCGACTCTCCAGCCAGGGAAACGGCCACGGACAACGCTCACACCAACTTTGGTACTCAAGGACGGCAAAGCTGTTGCCGCACTAGGCTCGCCCGGCGGTGATCAGCAAGATCAGTGGCAGCTGCTGTACCTCTTGCGCACTATCGTGGGCGGCTATGAGTCACAACAGGCAATCGATGCGCCGTCGTTCCATACCACCTCGTTAGCCGGCTCGTTCTGGCCGCGGACGTGGGAGCCCGGTGGCACCGTCGTCGAAAATCGGCTGGGTATCGAAGTCATTGCCGAGCTAGAACGGCGTGGCCACGTGGTAACCCGGGCCGGCGATTGGGCGCTGGGTCGACTCTCGGTGGCTGGAAGTGCTGACGACGGCGTTCTATACGCCGCAGCAAATCCACGCGGCATGCAAGGCTACGCCGCCGGGCGCTGAAGCCACTTGCGTACAGATATTGGTTGGAGCCGCGGAAATTTCAGCGGCTCCAACCAATATCTGTGCAGGCTAGGCAGTTGCTGCGTCTAGGCCGTAGCTCGGCTCGCGCTTTTTGATCCAACCAATCACCAGCGCGGTCACTGGCACCAAGAGATACTGCAGGGCAACCTTGTAGACGAACCCGACCACAGTGTAGTTAACCAATCCGCCGAAGTCCGTGATGCCAATAATTGGCGCAGCCACCGCGCAAAAAATTAGCGTGTCCACAAATTCACCAGCGCCAGAGGAGCCCAGGAGTCGCACCCAAAGCCGCCTTTCGCCTTGCCGCGCCTTGAACCGGGACATGATGAACGAATTGAGCAACTGGCCAGCTAGGAAGGCGATCAATGAACCGGCTACCAATTGCGGTACCGGCCCCAGCAGGCTTTCCAACGCAGCCTGCTTCTGATGGCCAAAGTCGTCGTCGAAGCCGGGCAAGATGATGATGATCCAGTAGCAAAGGGAAGCGAAGATCGAGAGCGCAAAACAGGTGTAGACCGCTTTACGTGCTGCCTTGAACCCGTAGACCTCGCTAATAACATCACCAAGGATGTAGGCGAACGGGAAGAGGAAGAAGCCGCCATCGGTAATAATCTGGCCAAATTGCACGCCTTTGACAGCGCCAATCCCAGACAGAATCACAATGCCGCCCATAATCGCGAGCAAGATACCAAAGTATCTGCTGCCAATAGCGGCGTAACGGGGTGCGGAATCAAGGGGTGCGGTGGGTGACACGGAAAAATCCTTTAAGCTGGGCCCTTTCGGGCTGAGTATCCGATAGCCCGTCTGCACCCAGGCCGCGCACTATTCTACGCGCGACTACGTTCTTCTGCGCCGCGGTGCAGAATTTTGCCGCGAAAGAAGTCCGGATCGCGGACATACATGACCAACATCAGCACTACGCCGAGCAAGAGAACGCCAATGCCCAAAATGAAAACCAGACCTAAACCGCCGATTTCTGAACCCGAGCCATAGGCCGGATCCATGGAATCAATCGCGGTTTTGACGAACATCAAGAGCAAAATGATGCCACCAAGCAGCGGCAGCAGCAGGCGGAAGCTGAAGGACCGTATTGACTCGAACCAGGTTCGCCGGAAGAACCAGACACACGCCAATGCAGTGATGCCGTAGTAGAAACAAATCATCATGCCTAAGGCGGTTACCGTGTCAGAAAGAGCATTTTCGGAGACGATTCTGGTGAGAGCGTAGAAGCCAGCTGCGGCCACCGCGGCAGCCAGAGTCGCCGTCGACGGTGATTTATAGCTGGGGCTAATCTTGCCCAGCGATTTAGGCAGAGCGCGGTAATGCCCCATCGCTAGCAGCGTCCGGCCGGGTGAGACGAAGGTTGATTGGAGCGAAGCGGCAGAGCTGGAGAGAATCCCCAAAGACATCAGAATCGCAAACGGACCCATTACTGGCCCGGCAAGCACGGCAAAGATGCTGGCTTGGTTCTCCGGATTCCCTGTGCCTAGGCCGGTGTCGCCAATTCCGGCATAAGCCAAGGTGGCCAAAACAACCGTCATGTAGATAACCACAATGATTAATACCGTAAGCATTGCCGCCCAGCCCGGCGTCTTTTTCGGATTTTTCATCTCTTCGTTCATGGTCAAGGTGGTGTCCCAGCCCCAATAAACGAAGATCGAAAGCGAGACCCCAGCGGCAAACTCCGTAAACGAACTCACGCCAAACGGGTTGAACCACTCGGCCGAGATCGGCGTGGCGTCGAATGCGCTTCCAGCAGAAACGTGCACAAAGGCCGAAATAGCGAACCAGCCCAGCACCAGAAGCTGAAATCCCACCAAGATGTATTGCACTGCTTTGGTGGTCTCCATGCCCCGGTAAGAGACCCAGCACGCCAGCGCGATGAAAATGAAGGTGGTCAAAATATTCAGCCAAAGTACGTGCCGCAGCTCCCCGAGTTCAGGATTGCTGAAGATTTGGCCCAGCAGTAGATAGAAAAAGTCGACGGCGACGGCGGCCAGGTTAGACAAGACGATCACGGTAGCGGCAATCAATCCCCAGCCCCCCATCCAGCCGATCCACGGGCCGAAAGCCCGGCTAGCCCAGGTGAACGAAGTACCAGAATCCGGCATTGAGTTATTGAGCTCACGGTAACCAAAAGCCACCAAGATCATCGGGATAAAGCCGATCAGGAAAATTGCTGGCAGGTGCACGCCTACCACTGAAACCGTGGGACCAAGGGCCGCGGTTAGTGTGTAGGCCGGTGCAATAGTGGAAATACCAATCACCACGGCGCCTAAAAGTCCTACAGAGCCGGCTTTGAGGCCCTTTTCGCTGAGTCCTGAACCAATCACGGACGTCTTTGTCTCGCTCATATCACCCTCTTGTTTTCTACAGTGAGATCTATTTAGGTCTATTGCTGACCGCGCGGAAGCGCGATCATTGGCACCGGAAGGGCTCGAAGAATACGCTGAGCCGTGCTGCCGATGAAGAGCGAACGTCCCGGGGCCAGTCGGCTCGAGCCGATCAGCAGTACCTCACCCGAATCCCAGTCCAGACCGTCCACGGCCTGCTCAATGCTGCGTCCCTGTGCAACAACAATTTCGACCTCAACTTCCGACGCCGCGCGGCTAGAAAGTGCCTCAGTGAGTTTGCGCTGAAGAAAGGACCGCGCCGCAAGCTGCAACTGCACGTCCGCAGAATCATCAGTTTGATCGAGTGCTAATAGCGAGATCAACCGCAAGGGCAAGCCCTGCCGTTCAGCTGAGTCGAGCGCGAGCCGCAAAACGTCGTCGGCTCCTGCTCGGGTACCTACTGCACAACTGAGCCGAGTGATCGGCTCGCGTTCTTGGTATCCGCTAGGTGCCAGCGCTACCGGGACCGTGGCTGAATGCAGTAGCGAACTCGCCGTACTACCGATGGTGAACCGTTTGAACAAGCCATGACTGGGTGCACCGACGAGCAGCAGACTTGCCTCAAACTCAATGGCCGCCGCGCTTAGTGCTTCTGCTTCGGATTCAGCGAAGCGTAAATGCCCTCTAGCCACGATGTCTGCCGGAAGCGTGCCAAGTGCTTCATCAAGCCAGCTGCCAGCTTGCTGTTGCAAGGCACGTTGATATCCCGGCGCCGGCGGATAGCTCGCGTTGAATGGCGACTCTTGCGGCAGCACCAAGACGAGATCAAGTTCTGCACGCTGCCGCTTAGCTAGCGCGACGGCCAAATTCAGTGCCCCTGCGCCCTGTGCATTGGCGGTGCACCCCACTACATATCGCATCGGAGCTCAGACCGTCACGGTCTTTGACGACTTCAGCGAGTCAACAAGATTGCTTGCGGTGTATTCACCCATCCGTACTGCGCCGTCAACATGCTGGTAGCCTTCCGCGGCCAGATCTGAAGATGACCAGTGAATCGGACCCACCGGTTTGAGCTGATCGGCACCGTAACGATGCAGGCCGCCTAAGTCATAGCTGGCGGCGTAAGCGCCACGCGTCCATTCTTCCGATCCCCAATCAGATTCGTAGTAGACCACCGGTTCCTGGGCCTGTGGCCCCAAATAGTTGGCTAGCGACTTCAATATCTGGACTCGCCGATCAACTTCACTCAGCTCGAAAACGTGATCAGCTTTTTCGTCAGAGATAAAGCCAACTAACGTACCGCGTGAATCTTTGTAATTGCTGTTGTCGTAAACCTCTTGAACTAGCTCGTCCGCACCAAAGCCGGTACCGGAGAGACCATCAGCCCGCCAGAATGGCGTTTCATACACCGCGTGAACCTTGATAACTAGGCCCAGCGACTGATGTTGATGCATCTGATGTTGACGCCGCGGAAGCGGCGGATCAAAAGAAACCCTTGAATAAAGGTTGGGCGGTACCGCCATCACCACCCGGCGTCCTTCGACGACGACGCCGTCGGCCTCAACAGTGACCCCGTCCTCAGTCCAGCGGATGGTTCGGACCGGTGAGTTAAGCCGAACGTCGGTGCCCAACTTCGCGGCTAGACGTTCCGAGACCTGCTGCATGCCGCCGATTACCCGCTTGTCCAGAATGAAGTCTTCGTCAGTCAGATTGCTAAACGAACCGGCCGAGGCAGACATCAGCACTGCTTGCAGCGTAGAGAAAGCATGTGCGGGTTTAGTTAGCATGCCACCGGCGATGAAAAGCCCAATATTGTTACAAGCTTCTTCATCGTCAGAGTGCTGCCGCAGCCAATGATAAAAGGAGATTGTGTCGAGTTCGCGCGCCCGAAAGTGGCTCCATGGTGCGGTTGCGCCAACATCGGCAGCCAAACCGTCCAGAATACCGATCAGCCGGTCCATCTCAGCGACGGTGTGCTCTGAAGCGGGAAACATATCGCCGGTATAACGTGTCCGGCCACCGTCGTGAGCAAGATAAATCGAATCGCCGTCCCGGTAGCGGTCAAACATTTCAAGTCCCAGCTCCGTCAACAAGGATTTGAGTGCGGTTTGGTCTGGCGATACCCACTGGCCACCAATTTCCAGCACAGCCCCGTCGATAGTGTTCGTCCAAGTTCGGCCCCCGACGCGGTCTCGAGCTTCCAGAACCACGACGTTATAGCCTGCTTGCTTGAGCCGCCAAGCAGTAGTCAGGCCTGACGGGCCTGCTCCAACGACGACGACGTCTGTGCTCAAAGTGCTCATTGCGATCCTTTCGGCGGTGCACGGCGCCACCGTGCGATAAATAGTAAATGAACTATATTCATTTAGTGAGCCAGCTTACGCCTTTCGAACCGAAAGCGGAAGATCCCCTTGATCGATGGATGCAATAATCGATTGGGTCGAAAGGGGCATCATGGCCGAACCGATAGCAGATCAACCCGCCAGGAGACGTGCAGGCAGGCCTGTTAAGGCAGTTCTTTTGCCGGACCGGATCACCGAAGCCGCGTTGGCGCTGATTAACTCAGACGGCTACAAAGGGCTCACGATGTCCGCACTGGCCCAAAGGCTGAAGGTAGCGCCATCCGCGCTCTACAATCATGTGCGCTCAAAGCAGGATGTACTCAGCTTGGTGCAGGATCACCTGATGTCCCATATCGACGTGAGTCAATTTCAAGATAAGAGCTGGGACGACGCCGTTCGGGCGTGGGCCCGCGCGTATCGCGACGTCTTTGCCGCGCATATCCCACTTATTCCAATCATTGCCGTGCAGCCAGTTACCGATTCCCCGCAAACGCTGCGGATCTATGAAGCTGTAGCGCAGGGCTTCCGAAATGATGGCTGGCTAGAACAAGACATCGTGGACGCGATCGTGGTGCTCGAGTCCTATATTTACGGCGCAGCCTTTGATGTCAACGCACCAGAAGAGATCTTTGACTGCGGAAGCTTGGCACCGGAGGCGCCATTTTTCTCCACTGCGGTGCAAGCTAGAGAAAACTTCTTCGGTCGCTACAACGCCGAGCGAGCCTTTGCCATGGGACTAGATGCAATCATCGTCGGATTGAAATCTCGGGAAGCCTTTACCTGACATGTCCCAGATCACATCTGGTTGATCGGCTCTATTTAGATAACCATTAGGCTATAAATTGGCTAACCGAATAGTTATGTTTCTCGTTTTTGTTATATCTTATGGATAGTTATTTGCGTCAAGCGGGGTAATTAAATGGATTTGCTCGACCCAGGCAGCTATTAATCTACGCGCTTCGTAATATGAAAAAAACTTACGCAACATTGCCTTTTAGTGTCTTGCGGACAAAAAGGCTACTCGAAATCGAATTAAAATATCGCCTTAGTCGCTGACGTTACCGGTAAGTAGTCTCAGCCAGCCACGGATAACCAATCGGAAACCTTGGTCAAATTCCGCGGATTAACAGCAAATTCAACGATTTTCCCCCAATAACTCTAGCCGCATCGCGCGACCTCAGCTCGATCGAGGCGATAGTGTGCCACGCTTCTTCTTGCGAATGCAGCGCTCGGTTTGGGCGGCAAAATCTCCTTCTCTCAAGTCTTTTCTCTAAGGCTAAATAGCTGGTCAGCGGCGAATTACGACTAATTTTCCTCCCATTGCTGGGATCAATACTTGGGAATACTCTTTCCATAACTTGGGGCATATCTGCATTTATGTGCGCGTGTGCTGCTAGTACGCCATAAAGGCGGTTGGTGATGGATGACCTTGAGTTCTACTCGATGCGAGTCTGCGCCAAACGCGAAACCAGATTCAGCAGAGTTAGATTCGAGGGAAAATAACTTGAACACATTTCAGAAGCGCCGAGCGCGCCAGGGCAGTTCGCCCGGCGCCTTGGCCGCCAAACTTCTCAGTGGAGCAGTAGCGGCGTCGCTTGTGGCCTTGCCGCTTGCCGGCACTGCCGTTGCTGTACCCACGGATCAATCCGAAGGTCAAGCGCAAGTTTTGCGTAGCGATCTCTTCGCAAACATTCCGGTAGCCAACCTTGGCTTCACCAACACCGGCAACCCCTCTAATCCCGGGCCGAGTAGCACGCCGCTCAATCTGGGACTTCTCGTCAATGAGAATGTCAATCTTGGTAGCCTTACGCTTCCCCTGATTGGTAATGGCACCAATGGCGGGTTGCTGAACCTGGGTGCGCTTGGCGCGCTCAACAGCTACAGCACCTCCCCCAGCGGCACCAAGTCAAGTGCTAGTTCCGGCTTGGTCGGCGCAGACGGCGCAATCCAGGTCAGCCCTGGCAGCGGCGTAGGTGCCAACCCGGCTTATGTCGACCTGACTTCGTTGTTCGGCCAGCTGGGCATTGCCGGTTTGACCAATGAGATCCTCGACCAAGCACGGGTAGAGCTTGGTGCACTGGCATCACAGGCTGACCAAACCGGCACGGCGATTACTTCCAAGTACGTCTTCGCCGGCTTGAACCTCAAACTGCGCAGCCCGCTAGTTGCTAAGTTGTCCGCAGCATTGACGACGGCGATCAACACGGCTATCTAGCCGGTAGGCGACATTGTGAAGACCGGCGGCGGCGCCGTCGACACTTTGTTGACCACGTTGAAGAACGCTTTGAATGTCAACATTCTTGCCGCCTCGGTTAAGGTCACCAACGCGACTGCGACGATTGATGGACTGGACACTGCAGCCCAAACCATCACCACTCAGCTGTTGCAGACCCCGATTCAGAACGCGACCGGCTCAATCAAGATCAACTTGGCTGACGGCTCGATCGAGCTCGATTTGGCTAAGTTGCTCGCTGAGACTCCCACTGGTGGCGACATCAATGCGTTGCCGCCGAACAGCCAGGTCCTCTCCGCTGAGATGATCACGGCGATCCTGGACGGAATCAGCAGCTCGATCTCTGGTCTGACCACCAAGATCACTGACACCACGACTCAGGTTCTGAACAACCTGAACCTGACGCTGAACATCGGCCTGAATGCCTGTGTCGGTATTCCACCACGGGGCACCTGTGCCGACGGTGGCGTACTCATCAAGGGCAAGCTGTCCGACTTCGCCGGAACCACTGTTCCGCCGACGTCGCCGGTAGTTACCACCACCTTGAGCGTTGGCCCGCTTGATCTTGGCGCAGCAGTAAACGCCATTGTTCAGCCGTTGGTCAATACCGCGATCACCCCGGTTACCACTGGCTTGACTCCGGCAGTGAATGCTTTGACAGCACCGCTACTCACCACCATCAAGCCAATCCTCGACCAGGTTCTTGCCAAGTTGGTTCAACTAACCATCAACGAACAGCCGACCAAACTAGCTACTCCTGGTCCGGGTGACCTGGGCGCTGACTCGTTTACAGTCCGCGCACTTTCGTTGACCCTGCTACCTAATGGTACTGGCTCTGGCCTTGCCAAGGTGAGCCTGGCTTCATCGACGGTACGTGCGACTGTTGCCGCAGTTCCGACGATTGCGGTCACCCGACCACCGTCCCAGCAGGAACGCCCACCAGCGTCACCGGCACCGGATGGGACCCAGCAACACAGGTCTCCGTCCAACTCAAGGACCCGGCCGGTAACAACGTTGGCGCACCGGTACTAGTAACCCCGAACGCAGACGGAACACTGCCTGCAACGAGCCTGCCAGTACCCGCAGGATCCGCCCCCGGAGAATACTCCGTCGTCGGAAACCAAGGCACCAACGCCCAAACCGCACCACTAACCGTCACCGCAGACGCAAACGCCAATACGAATGCCACGGCATCCGCTTCGGCATCCGCTAACGCTGACGCAAACGCCGCAGCACAAGCAGCAGCTAACGCTGAACCGTTACCGGTTTCTTGCCGCTTTTATGCGAGCCCCTGCACCGGTTGGGCCGGGATGGTTTCTTTAGCGTAATACACTACTTCGTGTTCTGTCGGTGGGATGTCTCCGATGCTGGTGTGTAGGCGGTCGTTGTTGTACCAATCGATCCAGGCCAAGCTGGCCCATTCAACCTCATCGATGGTTTTCAACGGCCCGTTGCGGAAGGGAGAATCTTCTCGGACGGCTTCAGTCTTGAACAGGCCGATGGTGGACTCGGCCAAGGCGTTATCGTAGGCGTCCCCGACAGAGCCGATTGATGCTGCGATGCCCTCCAGAGTCAGGGTTTCCCCGAAATGCAAGGAAGTGTACTGGGACCCGGCGGCGGAATGATGGATCAGCCCTTCTGCGACCGGATGCCTGGTGCGTGTCCGCTGCCATAAGCCCATCCTGAGTGCTGTGCTCACCAGGGCGGTGTCCTTGATCGTGGAGATGTTCCAGCCCACGATGTACTTGGAGAAACAATCAATGATGAACGCGACATAGACGAAACCTGCCCAGGTGCGCACATAGGTGAAGTCCGCAACCCAGCGCTGATTTGGGCCAGCTGCGGTGAAGCACCGATCCAATAAATCCGGGGCACGGTCATGGTTTCGGTCCGGCACCGTGGTGCGCACACCTTTGCCCCGTACCCGGCCTTTCAAACTCAACAAGCTCATGAGCCGGTTCACCTGCCGGTAAGAGACCTCGAATCCTTTCCGACGCAGCCAAGCCGTCATTTTCCTCCTCCCGTACATTCCCTCCGGTGTCCCTACCGTTCCTAGCAACGCATCCATAACCGAAGCCTCTGCCATGTCCCGGACCGAAGCGGTGGAGACCTTCCAACTACGGTAGGTCCGGGCAGTGACCGTTAAGCCCTGGCCACGCAGGACCTTGCAGATCACCTCGACTGCCCAGCCAAGGAAGCGTTGTTCATCGATGAATCCCCTGATCAATGCTTCGCGGGGGTCGAGTTCCCCCGCGAAGAAAACCGACGCAGCCTTCACAATCTCTAACGACTCACGCAGCTCACGATTCTCACGTTTGAGCGCACGTACCTGCTCCGATTCCGTCGTGGACATCCCTACCCTGGTCCCGGCATCAATTTAGGCCTGCCTCACCCAACGACGTAGGGATTCCTTCCCAACCCCGACTTTGCCGCCCACAGCAGCACAAGCAGCCATCAACGATGGATACTCCTGGAGATGATCCAAAACCAGCCGCACCGACCTGTCCCGAACCTCCCGCGAAAACTTCCGATTCATAACCATCAATACTTCCTTCCAAACTCAAAAGGAAGCGGCATAAAACCGGTAACGGTTCAGTTGCGCACTGATTCGGTAATCAGCGCAACCGCGTCGTCCAGTCCGCCGTCGGCTGCAAATGCGGCAAGCCGGCTCAGGCGGTCAGAAACTTGACCGCCGAAGTCCGCCATTAGCTGCTTTTCTTCAGTATTCTCAGGCAAGATTTTTCCTCTTTCGATCTACGGAATGTGGGGTAAGTCGCGCCATGTGTTCGGCTGCCGAAATTGCACGACCAGGACGCCGATGGGGCGCAACAGCCATTGCTGAAGCAGCGAGCTGCGAAGTGGCTCGGGGAAAATTCTCTTGTGCCAGCAGAAGGTACAGCAAATCCATCGCCAGTAATTGCACGTGCTTTGCGGAAAGATCATCGGGCTGCAAAAACTGTTCATGCACGCTTGTGGTGATCTGGAAATCTGCAGATTCGGCCAAAGTCGAGTTCGGGTTATTGCTCAATGCGACGGTGGTAGCGCCAGCTAGCCCCGCTTGCCGCAGCATTTGAATAGTCTCTTCGGTTCGCCCGGTATTAGAAATACCAATCGCGATGCATTGCGAGTTCTGCAATGAGGCACTGGTCAATCCGGCGTACACCTCGGTGCAATGATGACAGGGGATGCCAATTCGATAGAGCCGATTTTGCAGCTCCTTGGCCATCACCGCGCTGCCGCCAATGCCATAGATATCTACGTGCTCACTGAGCGCAATGCGTCGAGCCAAGTTTTTCATCAGACGCAGATCGAGCACCGCGGCGGTCTCTTGGAGCGAACGGGCATGGGCGTTCATTAACGTGCTCAACACATCACGCGGCGAGTCGTCTGGGCCAAAGGCGCGGCCAATATCCGTCTTCCACGATTCGCGGGCATCGGAGCGGCCAAGATCAGAAGCTACACCCACCCGGAACGGCGCATAGCCGGTGTAACCGATCAATCGGCAGAACCGAGTTACCGTTGCCGCCGACGTGCCAGTTTCATCCGCAAGCTCCTTGATTGAGAGCTCAAGCGGCGCCAGCGGCTTCTCAATGAGATACCTTGCAATCTTCGACATTGCGCCACTCATTTCGGGAAGCTGCGCCTTGAGCCGGTTGACAACGCCCACGGCAGAGTCGACGGCGAAGTGCGTCGCGGTTGACCCCTCGAAATCCACGATGAAAATCCATTTCTTGCAAATGAGCGTTGTTGGAAAACTATTCTCATACACTATTGTGTGTCAAGTCGCAGATTGTAAAAGGTAGGTTACGATGCCGCTATTTTTAGCCATCGATGCTGGTGGAACGTCCACGCGAGCAACTTTTCTTGATCAGCAAGGTACCTGCCTGGGCTTCGGTAAATCTGGCCCCGGAAACCCAGTTTCTTCAGGTTTTGAAAGGGCGATTGGCTCGATCTCTGAGGCCTCCAAGCTCGCTTTAGCTGGGCTTTCCGACGCCGGGACTCAGCTTGAGAGCGTCAGCTTGGCGATGGCCGGAGGTTCGAGCAAAGTTCCAGTGGAAAAAATCCAGTCGGCACTTCAAGAACTCGGCCTTCGCGGAAACCTAATGATCGAATCTGATCTTTTAGCCATGTATTTGTCCGGAACTTATCATCCAAATGGTTATGCAGTAATCTCAGGCACCGGCGCAATCTGTGCCCGAGTTATCGACTTTTCGACGGATCGCGTCGCCGACGGCCTAGGTTGGCTGCTTGGCGATGCTGGCTCGGGGTACTGGATTGGGCTTGCCGCAACTCAGGCCGTCGCCGCCGCCCTCGACGGACGCGGAGCACCCAGCAGTATGGTCCCCACGATGTTGAGTCGATTAGGCGTCAAGGCAACCGAGCAGATGCACGAAGGTCGGCCGATGCAATTGCAGGAGCTGCTGATCGCGGTTTATAGCCTGCGCCCCATCGAACTTGCGAGCTTCGCGACGCTTGCCTTCGAAGCTGCTGCTGAAGGCGACTCAGTGGCGGCAGGAATACTTCAACGCGCCGGCGAGGAGTATTGCGCAGTCTCGCCGTTGTTCGTCCAGTAGGGGCGGATTCAGCGCGCCTACCCCTCATCCTGGGTGGCAGCATTCTCTGACCCGGATCTGCGGTTCGCCGGGTGCTAGAACAAGAGCTCACCGACGTCGAAATCATTGGGGTTTCAGATGGCCTTGCCGGAGCCGCTTCCCTGAGTTTGCGTCGAGCTGGCATCGAGGTGGACGCCGCGATATTCTCCGAGATTCAGCGAAGATTAGAAGAACTGCGAACGAGCTGAATTAGCTCTCGGGGTCCCCAGTTGCTCCCGTTTTGGGATCTGCTTCAGAAGTCGTTGAATCGGCTACCGGCGGGTTCTTCTTCAATCGGTCTTCAGAACGAAGAATCACGCCGGAGCCCTTACTCAAATGCTCTGGATTTTCTTTGTAGCTCATCGCCAGCATTGCGCACATTACTAAGCAGACTATGAAGGTGATCGCAAAAGCGGTCAGGCCAAGATCAAAGCGCACAATGCGAGCTTGGCCATTGCTGGCGTCCCGCCCAGTACCACCAGTGGCAACCACGGTAGTGATCACGCCAGCGATTAATCCGAGTACTGCAGAGAAGATCAGGGGTCCCTTGACCGAGGTTCGCAGCTTCTTGCCACTGCCTTCTTGGTCGGCCACGAGCGCTCCTTCTAGTTTGACAACTCTTTTAACACCCGAGTTATTCTACGCCCGGTAGAGACTGTTCAGAACTCAAGGTGCTTGCCGCTCCGCGCGAGCCATCAGTCCGGTAAGTCAAAGCGGCAAGAATCAGCGCCACACCAATGATCACCGCAGAACCACCCATCACGCCCAAGGGAGCTCTTGGCGAACCATTGGCTAGGGCAAAAATCAAGATTCCAGCAACCGCAGCGATCGTGCCAGTAATAAGCCAGTCCCGGCCAAGTACAGTCTGTTGGCGGAACTTGAAGCCAAGCAAGATTTCCAAACCACCGGAGAGCACTAATGCCAAGCCGATAATCAAAGTGCTAGCACCGGGCGCAAGTAGTGAAACAAGGCCACATACCGCCAGCACAATGCATTCGATTCGCAATAACAAGCCAGAGCCTTGCAAACCGTGCCGCACACTCATGTTAAGCACTAGTACCGCCGCAGCAGTGAGAAGCAAGTAGACTCCGGCAGCGGCTGCAGGAACATCTGGCCAGAAGACAGTCAGCAGGCCAAAGGCAAGCGCAACCAGCGAACGCAACAGAACAGGTCGCCAAAGGCCCGGTTCCGGCGTCGGCCGTCCGACCTGTGCATTGTTCGACGTCACTTTGCCTCCAATAACTGATTGCCCGCCGTATTAGTCTATTCGCATCAGGCACTCATCGGACGCCGGTCAACAGCCAAGCGTCCGTGCGTGCGCGCAAGCCTAAGCTAACCGCGCGCGCCAAGAGATAGCCGCCAGTAAAAGCAGCCCACAGCCAGCCGAGCCCCACTGGGCCTTGTAGACCGGAAATTGCCACCCAAATCAGCAAGGGGGCATAAGCGGCAAGACACGCCATGCCGACCAAACCCAAGTATCGGACGTCGCCGGCCCCCATCAATACGCCGTCGAGCACGAAAACAAATCCAGCTATTGGCTGGCACACCGCGAGCGCTATCAACGCGGCAAATAATGACTTGTGCACTTGCTGGTCAGTGGAAAAGATCCAACCGAGCCAAGGCGATCCAGCCAGCACTAAGATACCGGTCAAGACTCCGAAGCCAATCCCCCATCGAATCATGGTCCGGGTGAGTGCATGCACTAATGGCAAGTTGCCAGCACCTAGCTCTTTGCCAATAAGCGCTTGTGCGGCAATGGCCAATGCGTCTAGCGCGAACGCCAAGAGGTAGAAGATGCTGGTGGCAATTTGATGGGCAGCAAGGTTGTCCGGGCCTTGCCCGGTAGCGACGACGACGGTCGCCACAGTGGCCGCACGCAGGCTCAGCGTGCGAACGAAAAGCCAGCCGCCAACCGAGGTCAACGACAACACGGCCCGCCAGTCTGGCGCTAGGGCCAGCCGCTCCTGCCGGGCAGCGCGAACCACAATGACTAGGTACACCGCGGTCATCAACCATTGTGCGATCGAGGTTCCAATGGCCGAACCCGCCACATCTAAGTTGAGCGGGTAAACAAGAAGCCAGTTCGAACCCGCGTTCAGTGCGAAGCCGAGTACCGCCACCACCAACGGGGTCCTAGTATCTTGTAAGCCGCGCAAGACGCCGATCGCCGCCAACACCATGAGCATCGCCGGAATGCCGGGCATAGACCACTGCAGGTAGCTTGTGCCAGCAGCCAAGATTGGGCCCCGTGCGCCCAATAATTGCAGCAGCGGTTCAGCAACAAATACGCCAGCAATTGCCAAGCCCACGCCCAGAACCAAAGCCAGCCAGATTCCGTCGCGGCCAATCGCCACCGCGTCTCGATGCCGCCCCGCACCGATCAACCTGGCAACTGCAGGGGTGGTCGAGTACGCCAAGAAAACAAGCAAGCCCACTGCGGTTTGTAAAAGAGTCGAAGCAAGTCCGACGCCGGCCAGCTGGTTGACGCCGAGATGGCCGACAATTGCGGCATCGGCGAGCAGAAAAAGCGGCTCGGCGATCAAAGCACCCAGGGCGGGCACCGCGAGGCGAAGGATTTGGCGGCCGATGCCGGCAGGTCCGGTGGGCGTTGAAGTCTCCGCAGATCGCGAATGGGCAGGATCCACATCAGAAGTGTACTCAACGAAAGTTGTGCCGAAGTGCGAAGCTTGACGCCATGGAACCATCAGGATCTTCGGAGAAACTAGAGCAGTTCCGGCAAAACGCCACCCGTTGGGCAGCAGGTGGCAGTGCTGCCGAGGCCGCCGGTGTAACTGCTGCTGCGCTGGCAAGCAGCTGCTGTCTGCAAACGGTCGTCTTCGTTGAGGGTGCAAGTGATCAGGCGGCGGTAGAGACGGCAGCCTTTCGCCGGGGGCGCGATTTGGCTGCTGAAGGCATAGTAGTAATCTCGCTCGGCGGTGTAACCAATATTGCCAAATTTATGGACGTTCTGGGCCCAGCCGGTTTGCGCCTAAATGTCGCTGGCTTGTGTGACAGCGGCGAAGAACGTTATTTTTGCGCGCGGCAGAACGGGCCGGGCTCGGAGTTCGATTAAGCCGAACGGAGATGGAAGCGCTGGGTTTTTGGGTCTGCGAAGCTGATCTAGAAGAAGAGCTCATGCGCACCCTAGGTGTTGCCGTCGTCGAATCTGTCATAGAAGCTCATGGTGATCTACGCGCGCTAACCATTTTCCGAAAACAACCCGCACAGCTGGCGTGCACTGAGCAGCAACGCCTGCACCGATTTATGGGCACAATCAGCGGCCGGAAAATCAACTATGGCCAGTGGCTAGTAGAAGCGCTCGAGCCAGCTGAGATGCCAAGGCCACTGTCTGGGCTACTAGATTCGATCTGATTCCGAGAGCTCAGCACTGCTGCTAATACGTGCTGCCGAGAGAATTAATACGCGCTGCCGGTGCTATCCGGGGCCATATTTGAAAAGCGAGAGTAATGGCCTTGGAAACCCACCACGATGGTCTTGGTTGGACCGTTACGGTGCTTAGCGATGATGACGTCTGCTTCGCCGGCTCTTGAGGACTCTTTGTCGTAAATATCTTCACGGTGCAGCAAAATGACCATGTCCGCGTCCTGCTCAATAGAGCCCGATTCACGCAAGTCAGAGACCATTGGCTTCTTGTCAGTTCGCTGCTCAGAACCACGGTTCAGCTGCGACAGGGCAATAACCGGGACGCCAAGCTCCTTGGCCAGCAGCTTCAAAGCACGGGAAAATTCAGAAACTTCCTGCTGGCGCGATTCAACGCGTTTGCCAGAGGACATCAGCTGAAGATAGTCCAAAACGACTAGCTTCAGCTCGTGTTGTTGCTTAAGCCGACGGCATTTTGCCCGGATCTCCATCAATGACATGTTGGGGCTATCGTCAATGAAAAGTGGCGCTTCGCTCAAGGGCCCCATCACCTTGGCCATTTTGGTCCACTGCTCGTCTTTGACGGTGCCCTTGCGCAAGTCCTGGAGTTGAATGGTCGCTTCAGCGCTCATGAGGCGCATCGCAATTTCAGTACGGCTCATTTCCAGCGAGAAAAAGACGGTTGCCATTTTGTTCTTAATCGCTGCCGAACGGGCAATATCCAGAGCAAAAGTCGACTTACCAACCGCAGGACGAGCCGCGATGACGATCATCTGCCCCGGATGCAAGCCATGGGTCAGCTCGTCCAGATCATAAAAACCAGTCGGCACACCGATCATGCCCTCGCCACGGTGCCCGGCAGCCTCAATCTCATCAACCGCGGTCTGCATCACTTCACCCAGCGAAACGTAATCCTCCGCGGAGCGGCGTTCGGCGACGGCGAAGATCTCAGCCTGAGCGGCGTTGACGATGTCTTCGACTTCACCGTCGTTGCCGTAACCGAGTTGGACGATCTTCGTTCCAGCATTTACTAGCCGGCGCAAGACTGCACGCTCCGCGACGATCTGAGCATAGAAGCCCGCGTTTGCCGCCGTGGGCACCGATTGAATCAACTGATGCAAATAGGCGGGTCCACCAACTTTGGAGATCTCACCCCGTTTTGTTAGCTCGTCAGAGACGGTGACCGCATCGGCAGGCTCACCACGACCGTATAAATCGAGTACAGCCTCATAAATATTTTCGTGGGCCGGACGGTAGAAGTCCTGCCCACGCAACACCTCAACGACGTCGGCAATCGCGTCTTTTGAAAGCAGCATGCCGCCCAATACGCTCTGCTCGGCGACAAGATCCTGGGGTGGGGTTCGGGGGAAGTCCGGTTCACGCAGCGAAGTAGTCTCCGCCTGCTGATCAGCTACCGACATCGATGCCCGCTCCCTTCGAGTCGTTTGCACAAAACTGCATCCTTCAACCTGATAACTGCATTCTGCCGCCTAGCACCGACAGTGTGGCTTTGTGCCACTTAGTCAAAGCCGTGGCCAGCCTCAGCAAGCATCGCCAAGCGATGTTCAGTATGGATACCTGGCAACGTTAGACGCTGCATCGCCCAACGCCAAGCTGTCAGCCCAACCACATTGTGGATAACTTGTGGATAGCGCGGCGTGTCATGTGCACAGGCTGGGGACAACGCTGTGGATAGAAATATTTATTTTTAACAAATGCCTTGCTGACCTGCGGTTATGCAAAACACAGGCTGTGGAGAAGAGGAAGTTTTTGCGGAACCTTCATCCACAGCTTGCATGTTGACAACTTTCAAAAAATGGGCATGCACCGTTAAAAAAGTCAGTTCAAAACTAGTCAATGTGACCGATGTCACTGCAACACTTGGTTGCAAAGAGATCAAGAATCTAGTCCATCAGCAAAGCCGCGCTAGGCAGCGTGCGCAGCGACGACTAAGCTCTGTTCATGGATTGGTTGATCGTAGTACTCATCGGCATTGTGGGAGTCGTGGTACTGATCTGGGCCATGCGCGTTGGCCGCCCCCGCGGCTCACAACTTTCCGACGCCGACCACTATATGCGTGAGCTGACCTCACGGTCACATAGTTCGCGAATTTCTGCCCCACAAAACATGACCTCGGCCCAATCAACCCAGGCCTACACCCAGGCACCAGCTGTCCAATTGCCGCCACAACTGGTGGCGCAGGCACAGGGTATGGTTCGGAACGGCCAAAAGATTCAGGCGATTGCCCTGATTCGACAAGTGACCGGATTCGACCTGGCCACTTCCAAGCGAATCGCAGACAACCTCTAAGCGCCATGCAGGCTCAGAACAAGACGATGCCTACGGGTGAATCTGTCTCAGCATTCATTAGCGGCGTAAGCAACGCAAAACGGCGACAGGATGCAGAAGAGCTTCTTGAACTGTTTGGCCGTTGCACAGGCCTTAAAGCAGTTATGTGGGGGCCCAGCATCATTGGCTTTGGCCTGAACCACTATCGTTACGCGAGCGGTCGCGAGGGTGACCAGCCCGCCGTCGGCTTCTCGCCGCGCGCTTCGAATCTGGCACTGTATGGCCTTATCAACACTGCTGAAGCCCGCGAGCAATTGACCTCTTTGGGCAAGCACAGAGCCGGTGCGGGCTGTCTTTAATTTGAGCTTGCTCAGCGACGCAAACCTGGGCGTTCTGGAAAAACTGATCCGAGCTGGGTTCGACTTGATGCACAACGCCACTTAAACGAAAACGCTGCACCACTTTTGGTCGCTAAACCAGTTGTTTAGCGACCAAAAGTGGTGCAGCGTTTCAGTAACGAGTTACTTACCTGCGACGACGTTCAAGTCGATCACAGCGGAAACGTCCTCGTGCAGACGAACGTTTGCCTGGTATTTGCCAACGCTCTTGATGTGCGCCGGGATCTCGACCTTGCGCTTGTCGATGCTGCCCAAACCAGCAGCTTCAACAGCCTTTGCAACGTCCTCAGCCTTAACGGTGCCGAAGAGGCGACCGGAATCGCCGGCCTTCACCTCGAGGCGTACCGGGGTGGAGGACAGCTTGGCGGCCTGAGCCTGAGCAGCTTCAACGGAAGCGTGCTCACGAGCAGCGCGAGCAGCCTTGATGGACTCAACCTGCTTCTCGCCACCCTTCGTCCAGGTCAGAGCGAAGCCGCGGGGCAGAAGGTAATTACGTGCGTAACCGTTCTTCACCTCGACGACGTCGCCAGCAGCACCGAGACCGGTCACTTCATGGGTCAAAATGATTTTTGCCATTGTAGTTTTCTCTCCTTGCTTTCTGAGCGCTTAGCCGCGACCCGCGCCGGAGTACGGCAGTAGAGCAACTTCGCGAGCGTTCTTGATCGCCTGAGCGATCTTGCGCTGTTCCTGCACGGTCACGCCAGTAACGCGACGAGCACGGATCTTTCCGCGATCGGAGATGAACTTGCGCAGCAAAGCTACGTCCTTGTAGTCGATGACAGTGATGTCAGCGGCCTTCAGGGGGTTGGACTTTGGTTTGGGCTTACGGATTTCAGCCTTAGCCATCGTGGAGCTCCTTTTCTGTGGAGCCCGTGGGTTTCACGCCACGGGATGGAGAGTGGTGCACACTCGCAGTGCCGGCATCGCCGTCACAGGGGGTCCCTCGTGCACCAATCTATGAATTATTTTGGTGATTTAGAACGGAGGTTCGGATGAATCCGGACCGGCGCCCCAATTACCGGAGTTAGACGAGGGAGTAGCCCACGGGTCTTCGGCCGGAGCTGACTGTTGGCCAGATCCACCCCATGCAGCGTTGCCGCCGCCCTGGTTGCCACCGAAGTTGCCGCCGCCACCATTTCCGCCGCCGAAGTTGCCGCCACCCTGACCGCCGGAGCGTTGGGTGCGGTTAACTTTGGCATTGGCATAACGCAGCGAGGGACCGATTTCATCGACCTCAAGCTCCATTACAGTGCGCTTTTCGCCCTCTTTAGTTTCGTAGGAGCGTGACTTCAGTCGTCCGGAAACAATCACCCGGGAGCCTTTAGTCAACGACTCGGCCACGTTTTCAGCCGCTTCGCGCCACACCGATGCGCGCAAGAACAGCGTTTCGCCGTCTTTCCATTCATTGGAGTTGCGGTCGAAGGTACGCGGCGTAGACGCAATGGTGAAGTTGGCCACCGCAGAACCGGACGGTGTGAACCGTAATTCCGGATCGTTGGTCAGATTGCCAATCACGGTGATGGTAGTTTCGCCTGCCATGTCTGCCCTCTTCCTACGTATTGTTCAGATCAGATGATTGATAGCCGAAATTACTCGGCAGCAACCTTCTGGTCTTCGGGGCGGATGATCTTGGTGCGCAAGATGGTCTCGTTGAGGCCAAGCTGGCGGTCAAGTTCCTTAGCGGTAGCCGGCTCAGCAGTGAAGTTCACTACGGCGTAGATACCTTCAGATTTCTTTTTGATGTCATATGCCAAGCGGCGACGTCCCCAGATGTCCACCTTGTCGACGGTTCCACCGTCTGTGGTGATCACGTTGAGGAACTTCTGAAGCGTTGGCTCGACGGTACGCTCTTCGACCTCTGGGTCGATGATTACCATCAATTCGTAAGGACGCATATGTGAACCCACCTCCTTTGGGCTAAGCGGTTGCGGTATTTCCGTAACAGGAGGTTCATTTGCGTCGACCGCCGTATTGCAGGATGTACCTGAGACACGGCAAATCGAATCCGTGCTAACACAGACCTAACTATGTTACCGGAAACCATCGATAAGCAATACCCCCCCCGTCGTCGAGTGACGACGGGGGGAAAGAGTTGCACAGGTTGGGCGAGGGCTATTCGGGTAGCGGCTTGAACGCGGTTTCTCGCAACGCGAAGATTATAGACCGCGAGCGAGATCAAACACAGCACGACTACGTACCAACCAAACAGCCCCGGCACACCCCATGTTTTGAAGAGGGTGCCCACAAACGGTGCGGTGTCGCCAAAGATCGCCACCGTGAGCGAGTACGGAAAACCAATCCCCGCGCTCCGAACATGAGTGGGGATCGTTTCTGCATTAACCGCTGCCGAGATTGAGGTAAACCCACTCAGTACCAACATGCCCACCAAGGTCACCCCCAACGCTCCGACGAAGGTTGACTGGGAGACCAGGTACAAACCAGGAACGATTCCCACGGCAAAGATCGCAGATGAAGCAATCAGCAACGGCTTGCGGCCAATCCGGTCGGACAAGATGCCAACCAGCGGCTGAATAATCAAGAAGAAGAACAGCCCAATGGTCGAAATGACCAAGAAATCCTTAGTTTCTAGGGAACCGTTGGTAGTTGCATAGGTCGGCAGGTAAGTGGTCCAGGTGTAATAGAGGATCGTGCCAGAGATGGTTATGCCAACGATCAACAGCGACTGCTTCGGGTATTTGACCAACGCATCAAAGACTTTCGGCCGCACAGCCTCAGCTTTCACCACAAGGGTCTCTTCGGTGCCACGGCGAATCCACAATCCGACCAAGCTGAGCAATGCGCCAACGAAGAATGGCACCCGCCAGCCCCAAGCATTCATGTCGTCTTTGCTGAGCGTGCTCAGTAAAAGGGCCGCTAGCCCGGAGGCGAGCAACTGCCCCACTGTGGTGGAGACGTATTGAAATGATGAGTAAAAACCGCGACGGTTGGCCGGTGCGGACTCCACGAGGAAGACGGTGTTGGCCGCAAACTCGCCACCAACGGATAATCCGGAAATTAGCCTGCCCAGCACCAAGATGATTGGCGCCCAAATACCGACGGTAGCAAAGCTGGGGGTGAGTCCTACGATCAGGGATCCCAGCCCCATGGCGGAAATGGTCAATACCAGCGTATTTTTCCGCCCAATTCGATCAGCCAGGTTTCCTACTAACAGCCCGCCGATTGGGCGCAACAGGAAGCTTGCGGCAAAGACTGCGAAGGCGGAGAGCAGATCAGCGGTCGCATCGCCGGCGTGAAAGATCTGCGGCGCAAAAACTACCGCCAGAAAGCTGTAGATATACCAGTCGTACCATTCAATGGCGTTACCCACCCCGGAGGCGACAATCTGGCGGAAACGATTACTGACCGGCTGAACGGTCGAGGTAGCTGCTGCGCTCATTGCCACATGCTACTTCCGGCCGACCGCCAAAGTTGCGGCACGACGTCGTAATCAGTCACTTCCTGCCCGTCGAGTGTCGAGTTGTGGTCATTAAACCCCGATTAAAGCGACCACAACTCGACACTCGACGGGGGGATAACGGGGAGATGGGGGATACGATCGGCACGTGGAGAATCGAACGCGACGGGCCCGGATTGCACGCAGGCGATTTCTGGTGATGATCGCCGCCGCGATCGCGGCACTTTTGCTCACCGGCTTCCTTGATTCCTGGCTGCACGCACCCGCGGTAGCCTGGGCAGTCGCCGCCGGCATTTACGATCTCTGGATCTGGCTGGCAATCTCAATGATGGATGCGAGCACGACGGCGGCGCACGCCACCGAAGAGGATCCGCGCCGGGATACCGCGAACTTCCTGATCTCGCTTGCTGCAGTCGCCAGTTTGGGCGCGGTAGCGGTGGTAATGGTCGATGCAAAGGGCGCCGAAGGCCCGGTCCGCGCCGGGTTGGCAGCACTAGCGCTAGTCACCACCGCCTTATCTTGGCTGCTGGTGCACACGCTTTATACGTTGCGTTAAGCGGAGATCTACTACACCAATAAATCCGCGAGCGGCCAGCCCAGCCCTGGTGGCATCAGCTTTAACCAGACCGAGCCACCGCAGTACACCGACTTCGCCTATATGTATGGCCTTCAGTTTGGGCATGACCTATCAAGTGTCGGACACCAACATTGAGACTAGGACTATGCGATCGGCGGCATTACGGCACAGCCTGCTCGCCTTTGTCTTCGGAACGGGCATCCTGGCCACCACCATCAACTGGGTAGTCAGCCTGGCCTGAGCCAAATAGATCAAGCCTTGACGTGGCCTGGGTCACGATGCGAACTCACATGAAGTACGGCGAGAGATCTCAGGTTAGTCGCTGATAGTTTCTTCGAGATACCCATTGTCAACCTCGAGGAACTACCGTGTCGATTGCCCCGGCCATCGCGTCAATTGACGCGGCACCGCGATCTGGGTGGCGCACGCTGCTTCGGGACCGTTGGGGAATATTCGGTGGTTCGTTAGTCCTGGTTTTCATCCTTTTAGCCATCGCGGCACCGCTAGTTGCCGGGCTGAGCAGAAACGATCCTTACGCTTATCACTTAGACAAACTCGATGGCTCTAGCGCACCAGCAGGTTTTGGCGGCGGCATCAGCGCATCGCATTGGTTTGGCGTGGAACCGCTCACTGGACGCGATCTATTTTCCATCGTGGTTTTCGGTGCCCAAACTTCCCTGTTCGTTGGAATTAGCGCAACCATCGTCGCAGTCGTTTTGGGCACGGTCATTGGACTGAGCGCCGGATATTTCGGCGGCTGGTGGGACACCGTGAGCAGCCGAGCCACTGACGTACTACTGGGCTTCCCCGGCTTGATCTTCATGATCGCATTGGGTGCGATTGTACCTGTCGAAACCAATAAAACCTTGCTGCTAATTGGCGTCATCGGCTTCTTTTGCTGGCCCCGAATCGCACGGGTAGTCCGAGCTGAAACTATGAGCATCCGGCAGTGAACCTTCGTGCAAGCTTCGGCCGCGATGGGCGGAAATCCTGTGCACGTGATTCGCACTCAAGTTTTACCCAATCTTTGGCCGACCGTGATCATTTTCGCCACGCTGAGCATTCCCGCGATGATTGGCTCCGAGGCCGCGTTATCCTTTCTAGGCGTCGGCGTGCCACCGCCCACTCCGGCCTGGGGCCGCTCAATTGGCGCCTCAGTGGGCTGGGTGCAAACCGACCCGTGGTACCTGATTTTCCCCGGCATCGCTTTGTGCTTGGTGACCCTGGGCTTCAATCTTTTCGGTGATGCGCTACGCGACGCTTTCGATCCGAAGGACGCGCACTCATGAGCCTTCTAAAATACTTGCTGCTGCGTATTGGCGGCATCATCCTGGTCCTACTCATAGTCGCGGTCACCACGTTTCTGGTCTTCAATTTGCTACCGCAAAACGTCTCAGAGTTGAGCTGCGGTAAACCTTGCACACCGGAAAGACTCAGTGAAGTCCGTACATTCATGGGTTACGACCAACCGCTACTGAACCAGATCTGGAACTTCTTGAGCGGCATCGTCACTGGTCGCACCTTTGGCCAGGGCCCAGCAGCCGTGCAATGCGGCGCGCCATGCTTTGGCTACTCTTTCCGACTTGGCGTTCCGGTGACTGATTTGATCGGCCAAGCTTTCCCGATCACGCTTTCGATCGCCGTCGGTGCGGCCGTACTTTGGCTAATTTTTGGTGTTGGCGCAGGGGTGCTCTCTGCAGTGAAAAAGGGAACCTTCGCAGACCGCGCCGTGATGGGCGTGGCTATGATCGGCGTCTCAAAGCCAAGCTATTTGCTGGCCTTGCTCGGCATTTTGTTCTTCGGCTTCACACTGAACATCTTGCCGGTGGGCGGCTATGTTCCGATTACCGAAAATCCCTTGGAGTGGGCTTGGCTCCTATTGCTGCCATGGACCGTTTTAGCCTTCTTGCACGCCGCCGTCTACGCGAGAATTAGCCGCGGTCAAATGCTTGAAGCAATGGGTGAAGACTACATCCGCACGGCGCGGGCCAAAGGCCTTCGAGAGCGGACCGTGGTGGGCAAGCATGGCTTACGCAACGTGCTGCTGCCAGTGGTGACATTGCTTGGCTTGGACTTAGGCGGCTTACTTGGCGGCGCCGTGATCTCCGAAAAGATCTTCAGCATGCAAGGCCTGGGCGCGCAGCTGCTCGACGCGGTAGGAAACATGGATTTACCGGTCATGTTGGGCATCACCTTGTTTGCCGCGTTTTTGATTATTGGCGCAAATTTCATTGTCGACTTGTTGTATTTGGTCCTCGACCTTCGGGTCAAAAGACCAACCAAGAATCGAGCACCAGCTCTTTCCGTTTAGAACCGTTAAACCCGCATAAAACTCATTAGCACTGGACCGCAGAGAAGGAAACTCATGAAATTGGCAAAGAGCCTCGGTGCCATAGCGCTCGTCGCAGTGTTGGGGCTGACGGCATGCAACGCTAACCCGAGCAGTTCGACGTCGGGCAGCAGCGAGGCAGTCACCAAAGGCGGCACCCTGAACATCTTGACGGCGTCCACCGAGATCAATCTGGACCCAGCCAAGAGCCAGAACCTGGCCATCACCACCCTTGGACTCATCGAGCGTCGCCTGACTACCTGGGATATCTCAGCTGACGGACCGGCCAAAGTGGTTCCTGATCTGGCCACCGACACCGGGCGGGCTAGCGATGACGGCAAGACCTGGACGTTCACGCTCAAAGACGGCGTGAAGTACGACGACGGCAGCCCGGTCACCACAGCCGACGTCAAGTATGGTCTGGAGCGCTCTTTTGCACCGGAGCTTTCCGGCGGCCTGGGCTACCACAAGGCATTGCTAGTTGGTGGCGAGAGCTACAAAGGGCCCTACGCGAGTAAGAAACTGGATTCGATTGAAACACCGGATGCGAAGACCATCATTTTCAAGATGAATAAAGCATACGGCGACTGGCCTTGGATTGCTTCGATGCCAGCATTTGCGCCGGTACCTGCCGCGCGCGACACAGATCCGCAGCAATATGCGGCCAAAATCGCGGCCACTGGCCCCTACCAGTTGGACAGCTACCAACAGGGTGTTGCGTTGAAACTCAAACGGAACCCCAATTGGAGTGCGGATACGGGCTGAATCGCTCCGGTGTGTCCGGAGGGTTTCTCAGACGATGAGCCTGTCGGCGGCTGCCGTGCTCTGGTAGTGATTGTAGTAGTGGTTTTCTAGCTCTACTGGTGGGATGTCTCCGCAGTACTGGTAGAGCCTTCGGTGGTTGTACCAATCGGCCCATTCAGCGGTGCCGATTTCGACTTCTTCTAGAGTCCGCCAGGGCTTGCCGGGTTTGATCAGCTCGGTCTTATAAAGCCCGTTGATGGTTTCCGCCAAGGCGTTGTCGTAACTATCACCCACAGAACCGATCGAGGGGCGGATACCGGCCTGGGCCAGGCGTTCGGTGAAGGCCAAGGAGGCGTATTGAGCCCCGGCATCGTGATGATGAATCACCCCGGAAATCTCAGCCCCGGCCCGTTCACGACTCCAGATTGCCTGATTAACTGCGTTGAGCACTAGCACGGTGTTCATAGAAGCACTCGCTGACCAGCCCAGGATCCTCCGAGAGTAGGCATCGATCACGAAGGCAACATAGACCCACCCGGACCAGGTCGAAACATAGGTGAAATCATCTACCCATAGCCGATCCGGTGCCGTTGGTGTGAAATCACGGCGGACCAAGTCCTTCGCTCGGGCTGCCTTCGAGTCTTTGATCGTGGTGCGTTTGACCTTGCCACGGACCGCACCCTGTATGCCAAGTAACCCCATGAGCCGTTCTACCGTGCACCTGGCCACCGGCACACCTTCACGGTTCATCGCCAACCAGACTTTCCTGGTGCCGTAAACCCCGTAATTAGCGGCATACACCTTCTGGATCACGGGCTTGAGCACCTCATCACGTTGTTCTCGGTGAGATCGTGTTTTATCCACCCATTCGTAGTACGTGGACGGGGTGGTCTTCACCCCGTCCCAGTAAGCACCTGGCAGATCGACTCGACACCCCACCGCAATCCATTATTCTCGCGGTGACCGGCATGGTCCTTGATGTATTTCACGATCAGTGTTGTGGCGGTCGAGTTCGACCGCGACAAAAGCTGAAGCACTCCGAAGGATCGCGTTCGCCCGTTTCAGCTCAGCGTTCTCACGCCGTAACCGTTTCAGCTCGGCCGATTCCGTGCTCGTTGTTCCAGTTCTAGTACCAACATCGATCTCGGCTTGCCGGACCCATTTACGCACCGTTTCCGGCACACCCACACCCAAAAGCTGGGCAACTTTTTGCATCGCCGCCCACTCCGAAGATGCACCCTCCATCTCCGCCACCATGCGCACCGTATGATCCTTCAACTCCTGCGGATACCGTGTCGTAGTTTTCCCTGCCATGTCCTGATCCTCTCAAACAAGAAAGTCTCCGGACACACCGGGGCGATTCACCTCGAAGGGAAGTAATGTGATCAAATCAGTGCCCACCCGGGCCACGATGAAAGACGTTGCCGCAAGGGCCGGTGTGGGCTTGGCGACGGTTTTGCGCGTGGTAAATGGCGATGCCAATGTGAGTAATCGGACCAAGGTTCTAGTCGACCAAGCGATTGCCGAATTAGGCTTCCGTCGAAATGACAGCGCCAGACTATTGCGGCAAGGGATAGCTGCCAGTATTGGCGTGGTGCTCGACGATGTTGCGGATCCGTTTTTCGCCATGCTCAATCGCGCCGTCGAAGCGAAAGCCATTGAACGTCATGTTTTAGCGATGACCGTCTCAACCGGAAATGACGCCGAACAGGCTCGCGAGCTCATCAATGCACTGTGTGCGCGCCGAGTTGACGGTCTGATCGTAGCAGCGCCCCGTGGCACCGATGAGAGCTATCTACGTCATGAAATCCAGGCGGGAACGCCAGTAGTTTTTGTTGACAGGCCACCTGTCGACCTGGCTACCGACGCCGTACTGAGCGACAACCTTGGTGGCGCCCGGAACGGCGTCGACCATTTGATTGCCCAGGGGCATAGCCGAATTGCCTGCCTCAGTGACGGTAGTGATTTGTATAGCGTTCATCAGCGGGTGCAGGGTTACTGGCAGGCGTTGGCCAACGCCAATATTGCCGCGGAAGCAAAGCTGTAACACGCTGATGGTCGTGACGGCATCAAGTTAGCGCAATGGCTAGCGGACCTGGAGAAACTGCCAACAGAACAACAACCCAGCGCAATTTTTTGCACCAATAGCCGGGCTTCGGTAGCGGTACTTCATGCGCTGGGCGATCAACGCAATGCCGGAATCAGCTCCAACAACTTGGCTCTGGTATGTTTCGACGACTTCGAGCTGGCCGATGTGATGGACCCTGGCATCACCGTGGTGGCGCAAGATCCAGCAACAATTGGCCAGCGGGCCGCTGAACTACTTTTCCAAAGGCTCGACGGCGAAGTCGGCCATGCGCAACGCATTATGGTGCCCACCCGACTCATTCCACGCGGCTCCGGTGAACTAGCACCTGCGAGCCGCTGAGCAACTTTAGTGCGCAGCAGCCAAGATGGCCTCGTCTTGCGCAGCGTCATAGGAATCCCTAGCAGCATCCATCTGCACAACATTGCTTTCGGCCCATTGTCTGAGCGTTTTCAGCGGCGGCAAAAGGCTTCGCCCTAAGTCCGTAAGCTCATAGTCGACGCGGGGTGGCACCTGGGCATAAACGGTTCGCGTAAGCAGTCCATCTCGCTCCAAAGCACGCAGCGTCTGGGTAAGAACCTTAGGCGTCACCACCGCTACCATGCCGCGCAAGTCAGTGAATCGCATCGGTCCAGCTTCAAGAACTTGGATTACCAAAGACGCCCATTTGTCCCCGATGCGTTGAAAAACCAGCCGAGACGGGCAATTTGGGTCCAAAATATTTGGTTCAAGCAACATAACTCTGCCTATCAGTATCTTTCAGGTAACTAGGTTTCTTTGAAGCTATCAGTATCCAACAGATACTTTTAGATTACCCGAAAAGCTACTCCAGGAGGAAATATGAAAATCGCCGTTATCGGAGCCACCGGCATGGTCGGTCGCGAAGTTGCTGCTGAAGCTCTCAAGCGTGGCCATCAAGTGACCGCTGTATCTCGAGCTGGAAGCCCGGTTGAGTCCTCAGCTGCCGCAACTGCGCAGGCCGCGACTTTGGGCGACGTCGTTGAGATGACCGCCCTTGCCCAAGCGCACGACGTCGTTATCTCAGCTACCGGTCCAAGCCGCACCGGCGGCGACCACCAAGAATGGTTGAACGCGAACCAGCGCACCTTCGACGCCATTGGAGATACCAGAATTTTAGTAGTCGGCGGAGCGGGTTCATTGCTGCTCCCGGACGGCAGTCGTCTAGTGGATTCGGCAGAGTTTCCAGAGGCCTATAAGGCTGAGGCACTCAGCGCGGCTCGTTTGCTGGAACTGCTGAGGAGCCAGGCCGAGCGTTTGGACTGGACCATGCTCAGCCCTTCGCCCGTCATAGCACCCGGCGAGCGCACCGGCAACTACACGACGGCAAAAGACACGCCGGCCGGCGACAAGATCTCCAGCCAAGACTTCGCCGTTGCCATGCTCGACGAAGTTGAAAAACCAGCACACCGTCGCGCGCGGTTTACCGCTGCGAACTGACCTATTCAGCTACACATTGGCCCCCCATCCCGAAAAGGATTGGGGGCCAATGTTATTCAGGCGTTTCCCGATATTCGGGCGACAGCCAAGCCGTCGAGTCTACGATGAATCCGGCGCGAGCTCTGGGGCAGGCAGTTGGTAGAGATCCTGCAAGGCAGTCACTGCAGCATGCCACCCCACCATTCCGTGAACTGCTGGCCCAGGAACCGCCGCCGCAGAACACAGATACACGCCACGGACCGGCGTTCGCCAGGTCTTAGTCGAAAAGACCGGGCGGCCTAAAAGCTGTGGCAATGTCAAAGCTCCGGCACTGATATCTCCGCCTTGATAGTTCGGGTTGTAGTGCTCGTAACCAGCTGCAGTAATCACCGAGCTGCCCAGCACTAGATCACGAGTTCCTGGCACATGCCGTTCAATTTCATCCAGGATCGTTTCACTGACATCTCGATCTGATCCGGCTGGTACATGCGTATAAGCCCAAAGCGTTTGACGACCCGCGGGCGCGCGGCTGGGGTCAACCACGCCAGGTTGGCTCAACAACACAAACGGTCGTTCTGGATGCTGCCCAGCAGCAACGGCCCGCTCACTCGCGATCATCTGTGCACGAGTGCCACCTAAATGCACGATTGGCGCCCGGCTAAGCTCCGGGTTGCGCCAGGGAATTGGTCCGGAAAGAGCCAAATCAAGTTTGCAGGAGCCATCACCGTAGCGCACTGCACGCAGACTACGACGATACCGTTCCGGGAAGGCGGCAGCACCGATCCGCTCCAGCGCACGAGCTGAGACATCGAGCAGAATCAACTCCTCGTCGAGTTCGGACAATGTCTCTATTTGCCGGTCTAGCTCGACCGAACCGCCGTGTGCCAGCAGATCAGCCAGCATTGCATCAGCAATAGCCTGCGAACCACCCTTGGCTAAAGGCCAACCCACGGTATGCGCCAAAGCGGTCAGGTAGACGCCAGCCGTTGCTGAAACTACGCCCGGGATCCTGGCGATTGAATGCGCAGAGGCTCCAGTAATCAAAGCCGGCGCGACGTCGTCGCAATAGCGCGCCTGCGCGGCGAACGTTTGCTCTGCGCCACGCAGGCCCAGCAAGACCGCAGCAGGAACACTCTTTGGCAGCGGCAGTAAGGGGTTCAGTAATACATCAGTTATTTCGCTCATCGAGCCCAACATAGAGCTAAAGAACCTACCGTACGCATTGCCGTCCCGACCAAGTTCCTCGATAGTCCGGTCAAGATCCCGATACGCCAAGCCTACGCGGCCGTCGTCCAGCGGGTGAGCAAACGCTAGCTCTGCGTTGCAGAATTCAATCCGCTGCGCGAGCTCAAACTCACGGAAAAACGGGGAGACTAAAGCCATCGGGTGCCCGGTGGAACATACATCGTGCCAAAAGCCAGGCAAGGTAAGTTCCGCAGTCCGGACCCCTCCACCCACCGTCGAGCTGAGCTCGTAAACCTTCACCTCGAGGCCAGCTCTGGCCAAAGTCACTGCTGCGGCCAAGCCGTTCGGGCCGGAGCCCACGACCGCAGCGCGGCTCATTTCTGTACAGCTTGCCTGCTGAAGGCATCGACCAGCGGATCATCTGCGCCAACCCGGCGAATCGGATCGTGCTCTGGACGAAGTAGATCGCGAACTGAAAAAGCTAACAAAATGAGTGTCGCCGTGCCTGAGGCGAGCATTGCAAGCACAAAATCTGGCAAGTCGATGCTGTGCTGCGAGTTGTTGTCGCCCAGGATCACGCCCAGGTGCAAGAGCTGCGCCAAATAAAACAAAATACCGAAAACTTGCCAGATCAACAGTGATCGCCAGCGCGGCCGAGCCAGCGCAAATAACGGCAAGAGCCAGATGAGGTGTTCTGCCGAAGCGTGTTTGTCTACTAACAGAAACCATCCCACCAAAAGCAAGGCTAAATGAGCGACTCTGGGCGTGTATCGCGTAGAAAAACACAGCCAAGCCACCGCGATAATGCCAAGGACCAAAAGCACCAACGCAATAACCGATGCGTCCAGCGGGCTAAAGGCACTTAGGCCAAGCCGCTGTGCTATCGTATTTATCGCGTAATAGATCGATCCCGTTGCCGGGTCGCCATTCCAGCCCTTAGCCCAATAAGCTGACCAGCCGGCCGGGTTCAGTAGCAGAAGTGGAAGCTTGAAAACTAACCAGCTCAAGGCCGTACCAGCCAGCAGGTTGGCGAGTTGCACCGTCAATCTTCGACGTATTAATACCAGCACGATCGCTAAGACGATGAGAGCGGTGTAAGGCTGAGCGCAGATGGCAAAGCCCAAGACGATTCCGGCAGCCATTGTTCGCCGTCGTGAAAACAGAAACAGTCCCACCGCACCAAGTGCCGCGGCCCAGAGATCCCAACTGGAAAATACCGCAAAAAGTAATAACGGTGAAGCCGCAAAGATCGCAGCATCCCAGGGGCGACGCCGATTACTGCGTGCCAACGCGACTGTGCCAGCAATCCAGAGCAACACAGACAAGATGGAATTGAGGTCAAAAAGGCCAGTACCTGAACCTTTCCGCTGCCTGCGAAGCCCCTGAGCCAGGCGGTAATCCCGGCAATTAAACCGACCAATGGCGGGTAGCTGAACCCGCTATCTGCAGAAGAGTAAGGAAATACTTGAGCCAGGTTAAAAGTGCTGAATGCATTCGGGATTTCCGAGTAGCAAGTTGTTGAGTACTGATCTGGCGTAGTCCAGCCAAGTTGCCGGCAGTGGTCTTTGAACAGCAGCGCCAAAACGGCTGAAAGTAACACCAAAAGCACCAAGACACGTTCAACGCTGAAAAACCCGGCACTGATTTGGCCAGGCTCGGTACGTTTTCCTAGCGGACCGCCAACCAGCTCGGTGATCTTGGTTAAAAACGGATCGTTCCGGCTAGGCGCTACGATCCGCTGTGCGCGCCGGGGCCGAGTTTCCTGCATGGATCTGAGCATACCGGCCCAACCACGAGCGCGCCCGTCGTTAGCCCGTCGTTAAACGAAGCAGCCCACGCTGGGCGGCGTGGGCTGCTTGCTTTGCATTTGGCTGTGATGTGAACATCAGAGCCTCCTTAGGTAGCAAGACTCAGCGGATGTTCATGATGTTCAGTCGGTTCATATCGCTTTGCACGCGATCGCGAGTGCGCTCGATGCGCTTCTCATCAACAGGCGAGAAGAAAACACGCTTGATCGAGGAGATCGAGGGAAATTGCTTCATGGGGTCACCTCCTTGCAGCATTGATTGGACGGGGCTCGGGGAAATACGTTTACGGGGCACAAAAACTCCTGGGAAGAATGAATGTTCAAAGAATTCGGGCGCAACAATATAGAGCTATTACGAAATAGTCGAAATAGAATAATTGGACGCAAAAATGCGCGAATGATTTTACGTCGGGAAATGATTCACAACAGCCACTAACCCTCTGGGATTTACGTGGAGGCGTATTACCGCCAGATCTCAGCTAACGGGAACCGAGAATGCCACGAGCAGAGGCCATATGAGCTGCAGCGAACCGATCGACAGAGCCGATAATCGGTGTTGCATTTATGTTGTAAAACATGCTGAGGCCTCCCTTCACATCGTGGCGAAATGCCCAGCATCTGCTGGGTACATTTATAACCTACACTACGAATTCACAACTTGACCACTAGAAATCGAAAATTCTTTGTGGAATTGGTCATATTCCTAAAAACGCCGTACGAATGTAAGAGTTTAGAGTCCCCATTGCTCAATCGCCGGGGTTCGTTTATCCCAACCGAGAGTGCACACTTTTGCTGTCCCAAGCACAAAGTGCCTGCCCTCGATAGGCGCTAATTCAAGCCAACGAGCGGTCAGGATGCGCAAGAAGTGCCCGTGCGCTACCAATAATTCGTTTTCCACCACCTCACCGGCATGCGGACCTTCGGTCTGCGGGGACAGAATTCGGGCAATCACAGCATCGGCACGCGCAGCTACTTGCTCAATGGTCTCGCCTGCGGGCACGCCGTCGTTCCAAATCAAGTACCCTGGCCGGTCCTTACGCACCTGGGCACTCAAAACGCCTTCATAGTCGCCGTAGTCCCATTCATGCGCCAGCGGCTCGACGACGGCGTCCGCGAACCCAGCCAGCTCCGCGGTGCGACGAGCGCGTTGAGAAGGCGAGCTAAGAACCAGGTCAAAGTCGACGCCGGTCAGGGCCGGGCGAGCGGACACCGCTTGTTCCTCGCCGTGCTCGGTGAGCGGAAGGTCCGTCAGGCCGGTGTATTGGCCACTTTTTGACCACGCCGTTTCGCCATGGCGTAGCAACCACAGCTTCGGCAATGTCACGTGGTCCCACGGCACGGAGTCGATGGCATCATTCAACGGATCAGTGCTCATTTTTTGTGCTCGCTTCAGTGTCGTCTGTTGAAATCTCAACAGGCTTATTGTCTTGCCACCAGAGTTCCAAACGCCGTTGCGCCTCTTCAGCACCCAACGGTCCGTGCTCCATCCGCTCTTCGAGGAGGAACTTATAAGCCTTGCCAACCACCGGACTCGGCTTCAGATCCAGAATCGCCATAATTTGCGCGCCGTCGAGGTCGGGCCGAATGGCACCAAGTTCCTCTTGTTCCGCCAGCTCAGCGATTCGGTGCTCCAAATCGTCGTAGGCAAAAGCAAGACGATCCGCCTTCTTTTGATTTCGCGTGGTCACATCAGAACGTGTCAGCCGGTGCAGGCGCTCCAGTACCGGACCAGCATCCGTGACGTAGCGTCGCACAGCTGAGTCGGTCCAGCCCGCCTCACCATAGCCGTAGAAGCGCATATGCAGCTCAACCAGCCGGGCAACAGCCTTGATGGTGTCGTTGTCGAACCGCAAGGCTTTCATCCGCTTAGCCGTCAATTTCGCGCCGACCATATCGTGGTGCCGGAAGCTCACCGCGCCGGAAGGCTCGAATCGTCGGGTAGCTGGTTTGCCGACGTCGTGCATAAGCGCGGCAAAGCGCAAAACGAAGTCGGGGCCGGGCACGGGGCCATCAGGACCAGTTTCGAGCGCGGCCGCTTGTTCCAGGACTTGTAAAGAATGTTGATAGACGTCTTTGTGCCGATGGTGCTCGTCCACCTCGAGCTGCAGCGCTGAAACTTCTGGCAGCATCTGATCGGCTAGCCCGGTGTTTACCAGCACATCGACGCCAAGACGCGCTTGCGGAGCGCAGATCAACTTAGTTAGTTCATCTCGAACCCGCTCAGCAGAGATGATATTTATCCGTTCTGCCATTGCGATCATCGCGCCCTCAACCTCCGGGTGCAGCGAGACACCCAGCTGAGCTACAAAACGGGCTGCACGCATCATCCGGAGCGGATCATCCGAAAAGGAAGCCTCCGCTCGCCCAGGAGTACGCAAAACCCCCGCATAAAGATCTCTAATGCCACCGTACGGATCAACCAGCTCCATACCAGGCAACCGCAGCGCCATCGCGTTCATCGTGAAATCGCGTCGCTGAAGATCTGCCTCAAGCGAATCACCGAAGGCCACCTCCGGCTTCCGTGAATCCGCATCGTAGGCTTCGGCTCGGTAGGTGGTGACCTCAATAGTGAAATCACGTTTGCGCAATCCGATGGTGCCAAAGGCGCGGCCGATCTCCCAGACTGCATCCGCCCAGCTTCGCACCACGACAAGGGTTTCATCCGGGATGGCATCGGTCGTGAAATCCAGGTCCGGCGACTGCCGACCTAAAAAGAGATCACGTACCGGCCCGCCGACTAAGGAGAGTTCAAAACCGGCGTCGACAAAGCGTTGTCCTAGCTCAAGGACTATCGGATCAAGGGTGGAGCTGTCCAGAACCTGCATCATAGTTCCTTAAGCCTGCCAGACTTTCGTTAGAGTGGAGTGCATGGCCCATCCAGTTCCGAGTGCACCCAAGCGCACGCCGTTGCCTTCGGCGATCAATGCGCAGAGCGCTCCCGGCCAATCGCTGGGCAATTTATCTTTTTTGCCCACCGTGGAAGAAGTGTCAGCGGGCGGCGTCGTAGTGGATAAACACGACGGCGTTTTGCGCGTTGCGATCATTGCCAGACTGAATCGCGGCGGTCGAGTTGAGTGGTGTCTACCCAAAGGTCATCCAGAGGGCGATGAAACCCATGCGCAAGCTGCGGTCCGCGAAATTGCTGAAGAAACCGGCATCGAAGGCGAAGTCCTTGCTCCCCTAGGCAGCATCGATTACTGGTTTACCGTAACCGGACACCGCGTGCACAAAACCGTCCACCATTTTTTGCTTCGCGCCACTGGCGGTGAGCTGACGATAGAAAACGATCCGGACCACGAGGCCATTGATGTTGCCTGGGTGGAAATGCCAGACCTAGCGAAACGCTTGTCGTTTCCCAACGAACGCAGAATTGCCGATTTAGCTGGCGCAAGTTTGCCAACGGACTTTTGAAACACAGGCTTCGAAGCATCTCCCTCGAAGGCTCGCATGAAATGATGGCGCCAAATGTCAGAACAGATTAGTGCACCGCAAACCGGGCCAATCAGCACCATAGAGGTGGAGCCGCCCAGAATAAATGCGGCTAAATCCAGTGCCGTGATGGCTGCCGGAACTTTACTCTCCCGAGTACTGGGCTTCGTTAAAGGCGCTCTCGTTGCCGCGGCTTTAGGTGCAACAACGAATGGTGTGTCAGATATTTTTGAAATATCGAATACGCTACCGAACCTGATTTACATCATGCTGGCGGGCGGCGTCTTCAACACCGTTCTGGTGCCACAAATTATTAAGGCCAGCAAGCAACCGGATCGTGGCGCTGATTTCTTGAGCCGCCTCTTGACCCTGGGTGGCGTAGCTCTGGCACTGCTGACTATTGCCGCAACGTTGCTTTCTTCACCGCTACTGCACCTCATCACTGAGGACTGGAATCAAAGTCAGTTGCGCCTGGGCACTCAATTAGCTTACCTGTTGATACCGCAGATTTTTTTCTACGGCATCTACGCCCTGCTAGGTCAGATCCTCAACGCTAATGACCGCTTTGGCGCCTATATGTGGGCTCCGGTGCTCAATAATGTCGTCGCCATTGCCGGCTTAGCCGTGTTTATAGCGGTGCGAGGAACGGCGGAACAGAATCCTCTTAGCGTGGAAAATTGGGGCTCCACCCAGACTTGGATCCTCGCCGGTAGCGCCACGCTAGGCATTCTCCTTCAGTCAGTTATTTTGATCGTGCCAGTCAAACGACTTGGCTTGGGCTTGCGCTTCAAATGGGGTTGGCGCGGCATGGGACTCGGCCACACTGGAAAAATTGCCGGCTGGGCACTGGGCACCATGATCATCGGTCAGCTATCTTTCATCCTGGTAACCAAAATTGCCAGTGCTGCAACCGGTGCGAAGGCTTACGCTGGAACCAAAGACATCGCCGGTCCATTCGTCTTTAGCCGCGGAATGGATATCTATCTTCTGCCGCACTCCGTGATTGTGCTCTCGATCGCTACGGTATTTTTCAATCAGTTAAGCCGGGCCGCCTCCAACGGAAATAAGGCTGCGGTTCGGGCAACGACGTCGAGACTACTGCGCACGGTCGGCGTTGCCACAATATTTTCCGCAGTCGTCTTATTGGTGCTGTCCGCTCCGATCGGCATGTTGCTTGGTGGCGGAAGTGCACGGGGTGGTCTGTCAATAGGCATCGCGGTCGCGGTACTCGCGCTCAGCTCACCATTTTTCAGCTTCAACTTCATGCTCAATAGGGTCTTCTATGCCATGGAGGACGCCAAAACGCCCTTTTATATCCAAGCTTTCATCGTGCTTTTGACCGTTATTACCGCACTGATAGTTAGCGCCGTCCCGGTATCTGTGTTGTCATATTCGCTCTTGGGCACCGTCGCAATCGTCAATTTCGTGGCACCGATAGTCTCCACTATGGTTCTTCGAGTCAAACTTGGCGACTTTGGCATTTGGCGCATCATTCGGGCGCATGTGCAGTATGCCGTTGCCGCAGCATTCTCCGGCATTATCGGTGGCTTATTTATGGTTGGTTTTGGCTTGTTAAGTTTTGCCGACGGTAGCTACGACGGGTTTATCTGGCAGGGCTACCTTTCCGCCATCGTGGTAATCGCCGTCGTCGGCTCTGTAATGGCTCTGTGTTACTTCTTGGCCCTTCGTTTAATGAACGTGAGTGAGCTCAACGACCTGATCGCGCCAATTATGCGGCGTTTTTCACGCCGAGCTTCCTGATTCAGTGGGCCTGGATCAGCTAGGATCGGAAGTTAGAGTTGCAACCGGAGCTGAATCGTTTGCCAACCATTCAGCTTGAGGAGGAGACGTTGTCGCAGTCCATGGAAGTCGGTACCGTGCTTGGTGGCCGGTACAGAATTGCCACGCACGTTTTGAACTCCGCTGAAGGAGACCAAGTCTTCGACGGCGTCGACCAGGTACTCAACCGCCCGGTCAGCATCGTGGTTGCCGGCCACGGAAACGGCGACAATCTTACGCAGGGTGCTCGCGAAGTGGCTACCGGTGATCGGCCGGCCAACTTTCAGATCCTTGATTTGGGACTCGGCGACGGAACCGCCTATTTGATCGCCAGCAAGAGCGGCGCAGCTGATTTGCTCGACCTGCTCATCCCAACTGAGCCATTCGTTGAGCCGTCCTTCACCGACACCCTCGGCGAGGAATTGTTCGGTGGTCCTCGCGCAGAAGAGCCTGTCGCCGCCGAGTACGTGTACGACGACGGAACACCCGTTCCCGCGAGCGTTATCCCGCCAGCGGCCGTTCCACCGCCGCCAGTTATTGCTCCGCGTTCAAGCGACCCGGTACCTTCCGCCAAAGAACCCGTTTTACCCACGGCAACCAAGGGCCAACCTGTCCAAGCCGCAGATTCAGGCAGTGTTGGTTCGCCCAAGGTTTCACTATGGTCCGACGAGGATTATGGCTTCATTAACGAGAAGCCGGCCGTATCAAATGACCAACGTAAGCCCAGCACGTTTCCTGCTTCTGCGGTCGCTGCAGCGCCCTTGTATCAAGAGCCGCCGCGGAACACTAGCGCCCAGCCCATCGCTGGTGGTGCGATTGCTGCCGGTGCTGGATCCAGCGCCGGCTCCGGACCCGGTAATCCGAACGCGGACTATGACGACGAAGTGAATGCGCCTCGCAGTGGGCGCTGGTTGATTCTTGGCATTTTGGCGATAGTAGTTGTGGTTGCCATCGTCTTTGCCGGCACACAACTGCTCACTTCCTGGTTTGGCGACAAGAATCCTGCGGCACAAAGCTCGGCTTCCAATAGCCAAAGTTCAAGCGAGCCAAATAGCTCCAACAGTCCTCAGCCATCAAATCAGGCCGGCCCACCCGTGGTGGTCGGTGCAACCCGCGAAGTCCCAGGTGCCAGTGAAGCTGATCTGGCTAAGAATTTCCCCGAGGGCCGCCTGGCAAACCTCACTGATGGCAATCCAGCCACCTTGTGGAGTAGCTACGAGTTCACCGATGAAACGATGGCTGGCACGTCGGCTAAAAGCATCGCTCTGATTGTTCAGCTCAAAGATCGGTCAACGGTCTCATCGGTGGCAATAGCTCAGTCTGGTACTTCTGGCGGTAGCTTCGAAGTACTGGTCAATGACAAACCTAGTCTTGACGGCGCGAAGTCGATTGGCACCGGAATTTTCACCGGGCCAGAGTTCAACATCTCCGCCCCACCAAACACCACGGCAAGTTACGTCATCGTCAATTTCACTAAGTTGCCAAAAGTATTGAGCCCGCAGATATATCCTTACGGGCTGAAAATCGGCGAGATCACCATCAAGTAATCTGGTAGGTGTCCGCCACCCATCTGGAATAACTAGCACACCGAATAGGTTGTGTAGTTGCATTCCATTTGCGAGCCACGGCCCCACCGTGGGTCACCGATACAAGGAGCTCTCAGTCCGTGAGCACTGAAACAACTCAGAACGACGTCCGCGATGTCATCATCATCGGTTCCGGTCCTGCCGGCTACACCGCTGCCATCTACACCGCCCGTGCCAACCTCAAGCCGCTGATGATCGCAGGTTCAGTCACTGCCGGTGGCGAACTGATGAACACCACTGATGTGGAGAATTTCCCGGGTTTCCCCGAAGGTGTCATGGGGCCAGACCTGATGGATAATCTGCAGCAACAGGCGGAGCGGTTTGGCACTCAGATTGAATACGATGACGTCACCGAAGTTTCGCTCGACGGCGAGATTAAAACCGTTCGCACCGGGGCCGGTCAAAGCTACTCTGCACGGAGCGTCATCGTCTCTACCGGCTCCGCTTACCGTGAGCTCGGTTTGGACGATGAAAAACGGCTGTCGGGCCATGGTGTGAGCTGGTGTGCAACCTGTGACGGTTTCTTTTTCAAAGATAAGGATATTGTAGTGGTTGGCGGCGGCGACTCCGCTATGGAAGAAGCGACCTTCCTTACTAGGTTTGCCCGCACAGTTACCGTGATCCACCGTCGTGACTCATTGCGCGCCTCGAAGATCATGCAGGATCGCGCGTTCAGTAATGACAAGATCAAATTCATTTGGAATACCGAGGTCTACGGCATCGACGGCGAAGCCAAGGCTAATGGTGTCAAGCTCAATAACTTGGTCACCGGTGAAAAGAGCGAGCTCCCGGCTACCGGAATCTTCGTAGCCATCGGAAATTATCCTCGCGTAGACCTTTTCAAGGGTGTCCTTGATCTCACCACTGAAGGCACTATTGCAGTGGCTGGCCGCAGTTCCAAGACCTCGTTGACCGGCGTGTTCGCAGCCGGCGACGTCGTGGATCCCACCTATCGCCAGGCAGTCACCGCAGCCGGTTCTGGCTGTGTTGCTGCGATTGACGTGGAACACTACCTTGCAAGCCTGGACGCCTAACCGCTCAATCAAAGAAAGGGCACTACATTATGAGTAACGCCAAAGCAGTAACAGATGCAACTTTCCAAAGTGATGTCATCTCCTCCGAGAAACCGGTCATTGTCGATTTCTGGGCAGAATGGTGTGGACCCTGCCGTAAAGTCGGGCCGATCCTAGATGAGATCTCCAGCGAATACGCAGATAAGGTCAATGTAGTAAAGGTCGACATTGATGAGAATCCGCGCATCGCTGCCGAGTTGGGGATTACCTCAATCCCCGCTATCTATCTCTTTGCTGATGGCGAAGTGAAGAGCACCGTTATTGGTGCGAAGCCCAAGCAGTTCTTTGAAAAAGAGTTTGCCAGCTACCTTCAGTAAATCAGCCATAAAAAGGAGGCCATGTTTCACGTGAAACATGGCCTCCTTTTTATCTGCCTAGCAAAGTATGGCTCAGCAGCGCTGATACATCATCATCCGGAGCGATCAGGGTCCAGTACCGTCATGATCCGATTAAGGTCCTCAACCGAAGCAAATTCAATGCTGACCTTGCCTTTTCGCGCACCGAGAGTGATCTTGACGCTCGTGTCTAGGCGGTCAGCGAGCGAGCTAGCTAGAAAGTCTAACCTCTCATGACGTGCATTAGGTCGATCATTTGCACCTTGGCGGCCGGCAGCTGGTTCTTGATATAGCGCCACTGCCTCTTCGGTCGCCCGCACAGACATTCCTTCCGCCACAATGCGCTGAGCAAGTCGCTCAATCGCGGCAGAATCCGGCAGTGAAAGTAGCGCGCGGGCATGTCCGGCAGACAGAACGCCAGCTGCTACCCGGCGCTGCACAGTAGGTGGCAGCTTCAGAAGTCGTAAAGTGTTCGAGACCTGTGGACGAGACCGTCCGATTCGATCAGCCAGTTCTTCGTGGGTAGTACCGAAGTCCTCAAGAAGCTGCTGATATGCTGCAGCTTCTTCCAACGGGTTCAACTGACTGCGATGTAGGTTCTCAAGCAATGCATCGCGAAGAAGATCATCATCAGAAGTTTCGCGAACAATTGCCGGGATCGTACCAGTTTCAGCAATCTGGCTAGCACGCCAACGACGCTCACCCATCACCAGCTCGTAGGGCGCACCACCCTTATCCGGAGACTTTCGAACCACGATCGGCTGTAAAATGCCGATTTCCCTAATGGAATGCACTAGTTCGGCCATATCGTCTTCGTCAAAGACCGAACGAGGCTGCTTACGGTTTGGCTGGATCTCGTCTAGTTTGATCTGCGCAAATCGTGCACCCGGAACTTCAACTAGCTCAGGCGAAGGCGATGTTTCACGTGAAACGATTCGTGTTCTAGAGCTCTTCTTTTCTTTAGACTCAGGAAAAAAGAGATCAACCGGTCGTAATGTCGTCTGTCCATCAGTCGCTCCATCTTCATCCGGTGCTGATGGGATGAGCGCCCCTAGGCCTCTACCTAAACCTCTGCGTTGCTTTTCTGTCACGATATGATGCCTATCTTCGCTGCTCTGTAGAGCGCTGTCGACCGTATAGCATCAATTATAGCGTCAAAAACCAATCAGACTAAGGAGTTGGTGCCCCTCGCTCGGAAATCTCAGCGGCGGCCTCCAAATAGCTCAACGCACCAGAAGAAGACGGATCGTAGGTGAGCACGGTCTGTTGGTAGCTTGGTGCCTCAGAAATCCGCACAGATCGAGGAATCACGGCCTTCAAAACCTGATCGGGGAAGTGTGTGCGTACATCTTCTGCCACCTGGGCAGCTAAGTTAGTGCGACCGTCATACATCGTCAACAAGATGGTGGATACCCGAAGATCAGAGTTGAGGTGCTTTTGGATCATCTCAATATTCTTTAGCAGCTGACTCAGGCCTTCAAGCGCGTAGTACTCGCACTGAATGGGGATCAACACTTCGGATGCCGCACAGAACGCATTGACCGTAAGCAATCCAAGACTAGGCGGACAATCGATCAATACATAGTCAAGGCGCTCGAGCCCCTCGGACTGACGATGAGCAGCATAGGTTTCGATCGCGCGTCGTAGTCTCTGCTCGCGAGCGACTAGCGAGACCAATTCAATCTCAGCACCGGCCAAGTGAATTGTTGCCGGAGCGCAGATCAGATTATCGAGGTCCGGGCACGGCACCACCACCTCCACCAGTGCAGCGTCATTGATCAAGACATCGTAGATGCTATCGACTTCGGCCCGGTGGTCCACACCCAGCGCAGTGGAAGCGTTTCCTTGCGGGTCAATATCAATTACCAAAACGTGTAGACCAGCAGCGGCTAAACCGGCTGCGATGTTCACCGTGGTCGTTGTCTTGCCCACCCCACCCTTTTGGTTGGCGACTGTGAGAACTCGAGTTTCTTTGGGGAGCGGCAATTTTCGCCCAATCAGCTTCTCGCGTCGACGGGTCTCATTCGCCAACTCGCGACCAATTGGACTGTCATCGTCTACATCGTCGATCACATTACGGGCCAGATTGGTTTCATATGAAACATTGGAATTCTTCTTGTTTGAAACTGTTTTCGGTTGATTTGCCGACGATTGTGCTGAACCAAGCACACCGAACGGGGGAATCCTCTGCGTGGACCCATCCTGATTGACCATCGGCTACCTACCTTCCCGCCAGAACCACAAAGCTCTGGGAACTGAGACTAAGCCTATCTGTGGGCGGAGCCAACCAGAATTCGAACCACTGTGGTGGGCTCTTCAAGTACACTCGATCCTGCGACCAGTACATCGGTGCGAGTCCCACCCAGCTTGCGAACTGCCTTTGCCGCCTTGGTGATTTCTTCTGCGGCGCTACGACCTTTAACCGCTAGGAACTGTCCGTTGCCATGAAGCAGCGGAATGGTTAGCCCGGCCAGCTTATCTAGCGCTGATACTGCACGCGCAGTCACCACAGAACAATTAACTTCATCAACGGCTTGTTCTGCACGCATCCGAAATAACGTCACCTGATCGCTCAGACCCAGGTCTGCTACTACTTCAGAAAGCCAAGTGACCCGCCGCTCTAGTGGCTCAATCAAAGTAATCGACAAGTCTGGCCTAGCTAACGCTAAACACAAGCCTGGTAGACCTGCACCACTGCCAACGTCCGCTACGGTCGCATCTATTTCGATCAGCTCAACAACCACTGCGCAGTTGAGTACGTGTCTATCCCACAGCCTGGGCACCTCGCGTGGGCCAATAAGCCCGCGCTCTATGCCAGAGGTTGCTAAGTGTTCAACGTAGCGCTGTGCTAGCGGCAGCCGATCACCAAAAACCGAATGTGCAGCGGAGGCAACAGCCTCAGTCATCTCAAGCACAGTGCATCCAATCGCCGTCGAAAATCTTGCGGTGCTGGAACTACTCGGTAGCGCTCACTACGATGTGCCTGGAGGACCCTTCGCCCTCAGACTCACTAATAAGCCCGAGCTCCGCAATGGCATCGTGCACGATTTTACGTTCGTACGCACCCATTGGCTTCAACGCAACGGAGCCGCCATTACTCTTGACTTTCTCAGCAGCATCTTCGGCGATCTGCTGCAACACACCAGCACGTTCCTCACGGTATCCAGTGATGTCCAGAACCAAGCGGGAACGATGACCTGTTGAGGACAAGACGTTCAGTCTGGTGAGTTCCTGTAAGGCCTCAAGGACCTTACCATCCCGGCCAACTAGGTTACTCAGTGCATCGGACTGTTCCTCAGCCACAATGGAGATATAAGTCCGGCCATTGCGAACCTCAATGTCGATATCGCCATCGATATCTGCAATATCCAGCAACTCTTCAAGATAATCTGCGGCTACATCGCCTTCTTCTTCAAGGCGACTAGGACTCGAAGAATCAACGGAGTCAGTTAGCTCAGCATCAGACTCGACCGACTCGGGAGCGTTCTGTTCGTCCAGTTCTTCTACAGCGGGGGATTCGGCAGTCATTACTTTTTCCTTCGGTTCTTCCGTTGTGGCTGGGTGCGTTGACCCTTGAGTTCAACGGCTTCTTCAACGACTTCAGTTTCGGCCTTCTTTTTCGCTCCAATGAGCGGCAGGCACTTGGCAGCACGACGCTGCATGTATTCCTTATAAGCCGGCGAACCAGGAGTCGGCATCCGTCGGATGACAAAGAACTGCTGTCCCATCGTCCACAGGTTCGTCGTCGTCCAGTAGATCAAAACGCCAATGGGGAAGTTGATACCACCAATACCGAAGACCAACGGCAAAATGTACAGCATCATCTTCTGCTGACGCATGAACGGTGATGCCATCGCATCCTCGGACATGTTCTTAGCCATAATCTGTTTCTGGGTGATGAACTGCGAAGCAATCATCGCCAAGATCATGATGATCGACAGGACGATAACCGAAACGTTCGGGTCTCCACCTTGGATCTGCGGCAAAAATGCCTTCGAAAGTGGTGCGCCCAGAATATTAGCGTCATCAAACTGCTGGATCTGTGTGTGACTCAAAACGCCAATTCCTTGGCCGTCTTGATTTGCCTTGGAAACGCCAGAAAGTACCTGGAACAGCGAGAAGAAGAACGGCATCTGAATGAGGATCGGCAAACAGGCACTGAAAGGGTTCGTACCGTGCGATTTGTAAAGAGCCATTTGCTCTTGCGCCATCGCTTGACGGGAAAGTTGATCCGTCTTGCCTTTGTACTTTTCCTGCAATTTCTTCATTTCAGGCTGCAGAGCCTGCATGCCACGCTGTGCCTTGATCTGCTTCACAAAGACTGGGATGAGGGCTGCACGAATGACTATCACCAGGCCGATGATCGACAAGGTCCAGGTCCAGCCATTATCACCAGGCAAGCCAAGGAAGGTCAGGCCTTCATGGAAGCCCAACATAATGGCAGACACCAGCCATTTGAATGGGAACAGGATCTGTCCGAAGAAATCAAACACTTACTTTTCCCCTCGTGGAACATCAGGCAACCTTGTTGGCCAAGCCAGCAGGCTCGGCTTGATTCGGCAGGTTATTCAAATAGCGATCGGGGTGATTTAGCACCACGATCCGCGGCGTAGCCTCCATTGGCAGCGCGGAAAAATCTAAATGGCGATGGGCAGGCAAATTATCAATGCCGCCGGCGGCCCAAGGATGACAGCGAAGTATCCGCCGAATAGCAAAGAAGCTTCCTTTAACAGCGCCGTGAAGCGTAAAGGCTTCGAGTGCATAGCTGGAGCAACTCGGAAAATATCTGCATACCTGACCATAAAGCGGCGAAATAACTGCACGATATCCGGTCAGGAGCAAAATCAGAATGTTTCGCGGCAGACGCCAAATCAAGCGAAAGACGCTTAGTAAAACGATCACTCATTCGCTCCTTCTCTGTACTCGGCAAATACCGTCTCCGGAATTTTCGACAATGATGCCCGGAACCCGGCTTCATAATCGTTCTGCAACTCCTGCCAGCTTGAGGTAGCTGCGAGGGGCAACGCCCTCACCACTATTCTCAGCCCAAAGGGGTACTGCAGAACAGTGGATGCGGCTAGTGAACGTAATCTGCGTTTGACAAGATTACGCACTACAGCGTTACCCACTGATTTAGCGACGATGAATCCGACTCGGCTGGGAAGAGACGTCTTCTCAGCCACACCGCTAGGTTCAACGAGTGCATATAACACCAAGTTCCGGCGCCCTGATCGGACGCCGGAACGGACGGTGTTTGAGAACTCACTCGAAGCACGCAAGCGGTTAGCAGCCGGTAACATTACCGACCTCAGATTCACACATCGTCAAAAACGGCATGGATGCCAAGGCCTATTAGTTAAGGCTGCGCAGGGCTAAGCGGAAAGCTCAGTACGGCCCTTAGTCCGACGGGCAGCCAAAATGGCTCGGCCCGCACGGGTGCGCATGCGCAGTCGGAAGCCGTGCTTTTTGGCACGACGACGATTGTTAGGCTGATAAGTCCGCTTGCTCACGGTGGTCAACTCCAAGAAAATCTTGTGGCGCGCCGAGGCTGTTGCGACTGGGGAAGTAACAGGCCGACGCTGAAATATCGCGTGCCTAAAAGCAGACACGAAGGACTTCACAACTTTAGGCCATATCAACCTCGACAGTCAAACTGATGCAACTGCACAGCTAGTCGGGCTTCAGCTTGACTCCGGCCAAACACAGCGTGTTCCACAGAGTTTTCCACAACTAGCTG